>CAIZGQ010000597.1 GCA_903932565.1 uncultured Hyphomicrobiales bacterium | reverse complement strand
TGGGGCGATGCGTGCGGCGATCAGATCAAGAAAGCCTACACCGAAGCGCCGAACCGCCAATTCGAATTCCTGCACATGGTCCGCCCGCGCCGCGAGCGCGATCCCAGCCGCCGTGATGCCAAACACAAACCGTTCGAGAGCTTCTATGTCTGCCTGACCGATAAGACCCAGTTGGGTGTGTCGGGCTTTGATGAGTTTCCATATCTCGTGCCGCGCTTGTCGAAAATCGCAGGCGAAGTTTACGGGCGCGGCCTCGGCATGATCGCGCTGCCTGACATCAAAATGCTGAATGAGATGGTTCGCACCGTTCTCAAATCAGCACAAAAAATCGTCGATCCGCCATTGATGATGCCCGATGATGGCTTCCTGATGCCAATCAAGACGGTGCCGGGCGGGATCAATTACTATCGGGCAGGCACTCGGGACCGGATTGAGCCGATCCAAACCGATGGCCAGGTCAATTTGGGCATCGAGCTGCTGAACTCGCTGCGCAACCAAATCCTTGAGACATTCAATGTCGATTGGCTGCGTCTGCCCACCGATCCCAACAACCCGGCCTCGGCAGGCAAGGGCATCACTGCCACCTATGTGCTGCAGGAACGTGATGAGAAAATGCGGCTGCTGTCGCCCATGTTGGCGCGGCTACAATCGGAATTCCTCGGCCCGCTGATCGATCGCACGTTCAAGATCATGTGGCGGCAATCGGTGATGTTCCGGTTTGGCCCCAATGCGATGCTCACGCCGCCGCCGCCGGAGCTATCCGGCAAGAAACTGCGCACCGAGTATATCTCACCTTTGGCCATCGCCCAGCGCACCAGCCAGCTCGATGGTATTGCGCGTTTGGTGCAGATGGCCACGTCGCTGGCCGCTGTCGATCAGACGGCACCGCAGGTGCTCGATTGTGAAGCGATCCTGCGTCAAGCAGCTGTCGATCTGCACACACCGACGGCCACGATGAAATCGCCGGAGCGCCTGCAGTCAGAGCGCCAAGCGCAACAAGCGCTGGCAGCATCGCAAGCGCAACAGGAACAGATCGCCACGCTGGCTGGTGCAGCCAAAGATGGCGGGCAGGCCGCGCAATCGATCACCAGCGCTATTCACGCGCAACGGCAACGCGGGCTTTAGAAAAGCCGTGTTTTCTGGCGAGCTTTACGCCCCAGGATTTCAACGCGCACCATTTTTTGGTGCTGGCGAGAAGCGTTGTTGCGGCTTGAACCAGATGACAACGCGTCATGATGTCACCTCGACGCGAAGCATTGCCCATAATATCCGTTTCGCCAGATTGGTATTGCTGCGGCGTGAGGCCGAAGTACGCGCCGACATCACTGGCTGTCTTAAACCGCGTGGGGTTATCTACGGCAGTGACAAAGGATAAAGCGACAATCGGGCCAACGCCAGGAGCTGTCATCATGCGTTTGCAAATCGGATTACCTCTGGCCAGAGCCGTAACCTGCTTGGTTAGGATCTCCAACTGTTGACAGAGATTGTCATACAAATTGAGCAATGGCATCACAGCCGCGCTAATGCTAATGCCACGTTCGTTCGCTTGAGATAGCGTTGTGAGTACCCGTTCGCGGAAGGTCGCGGGACAAGCATGTCCACGTGGCGTGATGAGGCCGAAGGGCTTGAGCGTACCGGTGATGTTGTTCTCAAGGCTAATCTTTTGCGCCACCAGATGTTGACGCATCGTAAGCAGCGCACGTGCTTCTTGATTGGCTTGGCTGCGGATGATCACGGCGCGGATAAACGAGCCGCCCATGCGCACGAGTTGAGCCAGACCCCGCGCGTCATTTTTGTCCGTCTTGTTGCGCTGTGTTTTGAGAAAAAGATGCGCTTGATAGGCTTCGAGGCAGATCATCGGCAGCCCCAACTTCGTCAGCTCCGTATAAAGCCAAGAACTCATAGCTCCAGCTTCTAGGCCAACCTTGGCGACGGTATCAGCATCAATATGCTTCGTTATCCACCCGTGGATGTCGGATGGCAGCGTTAACGCCTTGCCTTCCTTAACCCTTTCGCCCTTGCCATCGACAATGCAGATCGCTGTTTGCCGTTGAGATACGTCCAAACCGATGTAATATTCCATGTGCCTCTCCCTGTGATTGCACGTTGCGGGAGAGGTACTATCCATCCTTTTGGTTGTTTATTAAACCGCACCCGCGGCTACACCATGGGGGGGGGCAAATTTGCATGTGCCGAATTTTATACATAAACTCT
>CAIZGQ010000596.1 GCA_903932565.1 uncultured Hyphomicrobiales bacterium | reverse complement strand
CTCACCCGCATCGGGCTTGAAGTCGAACATGTCGACAATCCGGCGGACCGGCTGAAACCCTTTGTCATTGCCGAGATTTTGGAAGCCAAACAGCATCCCAATGCCGACCGCCTGCGCGTCTGCATGGTCAACGATGGCTCGGGCGCACCCGTCCAGGTTGTCTGCGGCGCACCCAACGCACGCACCGGACTGAAGTCCGTCTTCTCGCCGGTGGGAACTTATATCCCGGCAAAGAAGATTACGCTGTCCAAAGGCGTCATTCGCGGTGTCGAATCCAACGGCATGCTGTGCTCAGCCGCTGAACTTGAATTGCCGAATGATCACGACGGCATCATTGAACTGCCAGCCGACGCGCCGGTCGGCACTGGCTATGCGCAATGGGCGCATCTGGACGCGCCCGTCATCGAGATCAACCTGACGCCCAACCGCCCCGACGCGACAAGCATCCACGGCATTGCGCGCGATCTTGCCGCCGCTGGTCTTGGCACACTCAAAAATGGCAGTGTTGCGCCTATAGCTGGAACTTATCCCTGCCCTGTCGGCGTAACTCTGGAACTCAACGAGGCTGACGCGCATCTGGCACCTGTCTTTGCGCTGCGTCTAGTGCGGGGCGTCCGCAATGGGCCCTCGCCCGACTGGTTGCACAAACGGCTCGAAGAAATCGGCCTTCGTCCGATCAACGCGCTGGTTGATATCACCAACTTCATCACGTTTGATCGCGGTCGCCCGCTGCATGTGTTTGATGCGAAAAAAGTGAAGGGCAACATCGTCGTGCGCCGTGCGAAAAGCTTTATTTGGCGCTTTGACGAACTGCGTGAACTCTCGGACACGGAGGCCAAAGCATTCGAGCTACAGGGTCATCCAGTGGAACAGATCGGAGACGGAATCTACCGCGTAGGCTTCCCGGATCCGGAAAAAATTCTAGCTTTGGATGGCAAAGAATACTTTTTAGACCCTAACGACGTCGTGATCGCCGATGAGGCAGGCGTTGAATCCATCGCGGGCATCATGGGTGGCGAGCACTCCGGCTGCGACGAAACCACCACAGATGTGCTGATTGAGTCGGCGCTCTGGGACCCCATCAACATTGCACAATCGGGCCGTAAACTCGGCATCATCACCGATGCGCGCTATCGCTTTGAGCGCGGCATTGACCCCGCCTTCACGATGCCCGGCCTCGACCTTGCAACCAAAATGGTGATCGATCTCTGCGGCGGCGAAGCCTCACACCCCGTCGTGGCAGGCAAGGTGCCGGAGCCTTCCCGTAGCATCGATTTTCCGTGGAGCGAAGTGAAGCGCCTCACCGGGGTGTCGCTTGAGGGTGCGACCATGCGGCAGAGCCTTGAGACGCTCGGTTTCAAGCTGACCGCACTGGCCGGCACCGCGCAGCGCGTGTCTGTGCTGGTGCCGTCATGGCGTCCGGATGTGGAAGGCAAGGCTGACCTCGTCGAAGAAATCATCCGCCTTGCGGGACTTGATCGCATCACATCCACGCCGATGCTGCGCGAAGAAGCCACCATCGCCAAGCCGGTTCTCACACTTCTACAAAAGCGCACACGCAATGCGCGCCGCGCATTGGCCTCACAAGGTTTGGTGGAAGCCGTGACGTGGTCCTTCATATCGAAGGATGCGGCGACGACCTTTGGCGGCGGCAGTCCCGCGCTTGCCCTCGCCAACCCGATTGCATCCGATCTTTCCGACATGCGGCCGTCCCTGCTGCCCGGATTGATCATGGCGGCGCAGCGCAATGCCGATCGTGGTCAAGGTGATCTCGCCTTGTTTGAAGTTGGCCAGGTGTTCAAGGGCGATGGCGAAACTGACCAGCGCCAGCAGGCGGCTGCCATTCGTCGGGGCACGGCAAAAGTTGCTGGTACTGGCCGCCATTGGTCAGGCGCGGCAAAATCCGTTGATGTGTTTGACGCCAAGGCGGACTTGATCGCGCTGCTCGCCTCCCTCGGTGTGCCGCTGGCCGGGCTGCAAATCGGCAATAACGCGCCCGGCTGGTATCATCCCGGTCGCTCGGGCACGTTGCAGTTTGGCCCGCAGAATGTGATTGCGGCGTTTGGTGAATTTCACCCCAAGGTGCTGGCCGATCTTGATGTGAAGGGTCCGCTGGTCGGCTTCGAACTCATCCTCGATGCGATCCCGCCAGCAAAAGCAAAACCCACAAAAGCAAAGCCGAAACTCGACCTGCCGGACCTGATGGCGGTGGAGCGCGACTTCGCCTTCATCGTCGACATGTCCGTGAAGGCTGGGGACATTTTGCGCGTGGCGCAGGCGGCCGACCGGGCGCTCATCACGTCAGCACAGGTGTTCGACGTCTATGAAGGCACGGGCGTGCCGGAGGGCAAGAAATCTGTCGGCGTGTCGGTGACATTGCAGCCGCGCGACAAGACGCTGACGGACGCCGAGATCGAGGCCGTGGCTGCCAAGATTGTCGGCGACGTGTCAAAGAAAACGGGCGCGACGTTGCGCGGGTGAGGTAAAACCCGCACTTCTCCGTGCAATCCTTCTCCCTTGGGAGAAGGTGGCATGCGGAGCATGACGGATGAGGGTGCCGAATGCGAAATAACAAACCCTCACCCGGTCGGCATCCGCCGACCACCCTCTCCCAAGGGAGAGGGTATTTCGCAGCTTGATCCCTCTCCCGAAGGATAGGGGGATCTTGAGCTTTAAGTACTCGGCACCCATTCCCTGATGATCGGGAACCAGTCGCCGATCACCGCACCTGGCCATGGCACCGACAACAACTGATCAAACAGCCCCCACACAAAAATTCCCATGCAGAACGCCATCGGCAGAGCGATGCGCCAGGGTTCGCGCGCTTCAAACCGCATGAAGCAGACGATGAACAAGGGCACGGTCGGAATGAGCCCGATCAGCGACATTGAAATCAGAAACGCCACCATCCAGCCAAAGAACAGAAACCCGCGCGTCACGATCGTCACCGGGGGCAGATGCGCCACATTGCTCAGCACATCCATATGGATCTTCTGATTCTCTTCCGCGACAGCCATGGTGGCTGATGGGCGCTTGAAGATCTCTGTTCCCAGCGTCAGGAGGCCAAACAGAATGGCGCCAAAGCCAACTGTCATCGGCACAACTTTCGCCTCAAACGGCCAGGTGCGCGCTTCCCACATCATGTAGAAAAACAGCGCCAGTAAGACGGCGGGCAAAATATTGCGCCACGCCAGACGCGGTGCCCCGAAATCGCTGAACAGACCCTTGAAGCCATTGTTGGCGCGCAAATCCTGGTACAGCGGTCGAAACAAACTGAGGGCTGCCAGCACCAGCATGATGATCACAACCGGCCGGTTCACCCACGATGCGCCATAGCGCTGCGTGGAAATAAACAGATAACGCTCCAGCACCGAACCCAGAATGAAGCCGAGCACCAACGGCGGACGCGGCCATTTGAAGTGCTTGAAGGCCCAGCCAATGATGCCGAAGAGCAGCAGCGAATACAGATCGCCCCAGTGCCGCGTGCCTTCAAACGCACCAATGTAAACACGGCTCAGCACAGGCGGCAGGATGATCGAATACCGCAGCGTGGCGAGCTTGGCGAACTGGTTCGACAGCAAGAAACACAGGCCGGAACCCAGGATGTTGGCAATCGCAATGCTCCACACCATCGAATAAGTGATGTCGAGATGTTTGGTGAGCATTTCGGGG
>CAIZGQ010000595.1 GCA_903932565.1 uncultured Hyphomicrobiales bacterium | reverse complement strand
CCCGGCCCGAAAGTTGCCCTTCACTAGACGAATATTACGGCCGCGTGAACCCCCCAGGCGGCCAGCCCCGCCGTTTCCCAAAGGCTTCGGCCCGGTTCCCAAGGCTTCGGTCCGTTTCCCAAGGCTTCGGTCCGTTTCCCAAGGCTTGGCCCCGGCTTCCAAGGCTTCGGCGAGCCCGCACCCTGAAAAAAGTTGAGGCATTCGTGCTGCGAAGTGTCTAGGACAGGCCGCATGTCTGTTGTGCGCCAGGTGTCATCATTTTTCGGAGTTGGCGTTGTCGCCCTTGGCGCTGACTACGGCACCATGATCGCGTTGCGGGAGGGCTTTGCCCTCGGCCCGGTTCCCAGCGCGCTCGCTGGTTATTGCGTCGGTGGCCTCGTGTCCTATCTGCTCAACCGGCGCCATACGTTTGAGACCCAGCGCTCTCATGCCGAGGCGGGCTGGCGCTTTGCGGCCGTGATGGTCGTTGGATTCAGCCTGACATGGCTGATGATGCAGGCGCTGACCGAGTGGCAGCATGCGCCCTATCTGCCTGCCCGCGTCGTCACCACCGGGATCGTCTTTGTGTGGAATTTCGCCGCCCACAAACTGTGGACATTCTCACAGGCGGGTTGAGGCCAAGGTCAGTTAAAGCCGTCAATCATCGTCGTCGAGATCGTCTTCGTCATCGAGCAACAATTCGTCCACGCAGGCCACAGGCACCGAGGTTGTGTGGATGAGGCCCGTCTGCTCAGCGTGCCAGATGCAAATGACATTGTCCTTGTCGGCGGATGCAACTGTCATGGCCGGGCCACCTGACTTCAGTTGCACGATAGTTCCAGGCTTGAAGGCCATTTTAGCTCTCCGGACTAAATCTTGTTGGGCACGCCAAGAATCGGACCATGCACGGACAAAAATCCTGCAGCATCACGATCCTTTTTTAACCATTGGAAGGTACACTTTTACTTGTTTTAGCACCTATTTTTGCCTTGGGGGGCATAGATGGATTTCGTTCGTGGCATGCTGCTGTTTGTGATGGTCGCCATTGTGGCAGCCGCCAATGCTCAATTGGGCACAAGCCAGAAGGCGTTCTTGCTCTGGTCGCGCGTGTCAGATGACCAATGGTCGCGTCAATGCACGTATTATGAACCCTTCAGAATCTTCAAGCACGAGATCCCGGTTGGATCCACGTGCGCGACCCTGATGAGCTCGCGGGCCTGAGCCCCGCGGGCTTGTGGCTCCGGGTCCGGGTGTTCAGGGCCACCGGACCAGCGGCGGCATGGACGACAAAATTGAATCCACGTTGCCGCCTGTTTTCAGGCCGAAGATCGTTCCCCGGTCATAAAGCAGGTTGAACTCCACATAACGTCCGCGCCGGACCAATTGCTCGTGGCGCTGCTGCTCCGTCCACGGCTTTGACAGATTGCCGCGCACGATGGCGGGGTAAACATCTGCAAATGTGGTTCCCACATCGCGCGTGAAGGCAAGGTCGGCATCGAAATCGGCTTTCCCATCCGTTTCGCTGTTCAGATAATCATAAAAAATGCCGCCGATGCCACGTGGCTCATTGCGGTGCTTGAGATGAAAGTACTCGTCGCACCAGGCTTTGTAACGGCCATAGTCAGCGATCTTTGAATGGCGCTCGCACGAGCCCTGCATGGCGGCATGAAACGCGATGGTGTCGGGGTCATCCTGCGTGCGCCGTGCGTCGAGCACAGGGGTGAGATCCGCGCCGCCGCCAAACCATGATTTCGATGTCACCACAAATCGTGTGTTCATGTGCACGGCTGGCACATTCGGGTTCCACGGGTGCACGATCAGCGAGATGCCGGACGCCCAGAAGCGCGGATCTGCATCCGCACCCGGGATCTGTTTGGCAAACTCCGGCGCAAATGTTCCAAACACGGTCGAGGTATGGACGCCTGCCTTTTCGAACACACGACCGTGGAGGATCGCCATGCGTCCACCCCCGCCGGGTTCACCCGTATGGTCGGTGCGGCTCCACGGTTGCACGTCAAACGTGCCAGCTGCGGTCGCCGCCTCGTTGAAAGGCCCGGTGGACTTAATTTCAATCTGCTCAAGGGCGGACACGATGCGGGTCTGCAATTCTTCAAACCAGGCCCGCGCCTGCGCCTGCCGGGCCTCAACGGATAACTTGGTCATTAAACGCACCCTCACTCCCCGTTGATGCCCAATGGCGCACTGATTTGTCGCAAAGCTTCGCCCAGAACCATCGCCGCGGCAACTGCAACATTGAGCGAACGCATGCCGTCGGCCACAGGGATCAGGAGTCGCGCATCGGCTGCTGCATGCACGTCGTCGGGCACGCCAGCTGATTCGCGCCCGACCATTACGATGTCACCCGCTTGAAACCGGAAATTTGTGTAGGGCAGGGCCGCCTTGGTGGACAACAGAACCAGTCTCCGGGGCGCTGTTTCAGCCGTGCGCGTGCGCTCGCGCCAGTCCTGGAACGCGCGCCATGAGATGTGGCGGTCGACTTGCAGCCGATCCAAATAATCCATCCCGGCGCGGCGGAAGTGGCGATCTGACACCGGGAACCCTGCCGGCTCGATGATCGCGGCCGCAATGCCAAGACAGGCGCACATGCGCAGCAGTGTGCCAGCGTTTTGCGGAATATCGGGCTGATAAAGGGCAAGCGTCAGCGTCGGGTCTGATCTTAAAGGCAAATCTGATCCTGGCGGCTTATCTTGATCTGGCGGCATGTCTCGTCTTAGCGCCAAGCGCACCCGCCGAAAACTAAAAAAGGCCCCGCAAGGGGGCCTTTTTCAAAGGAGAGTTAGTTGAGCGATCAGTGCGTCGTGACCGCATCGCCGTGTACGTCGGCCCAAACCTTCTTCTTCGTGAAGTACAGCAGACCGGCGAAGATGATGAGGAACACCATGACACGGAAGCCCATTTTCTTGCGGGCTTCCATGGACGGTTCAGCTGCCCAGTAAAGGAAGCTTGCAACGTCCTTGGCGTACTGCTGCAGGGTCTGCGGTGAACCATCTGTGTAGGTGACAACGCCATCGGAAAGTGGCGCGCCCATCGCAATCTTGTGACCCGGGTAATAGTCGTTGTAGTTCGGGTCATCAGCCTTCGAATAGCCGTTCAGCAGCGCATAGATATAGTCGGGCCCGAGTTCCTGATACTGGATGAATGGGTCGATCAGAAACAGTGGGAAGCCACGCTCATACTTGCGGGCCTTGGCCAGCAGGTTCATTTCCGGCGGTGACTTGCCGAGCGCTGCCGCGGCAGCCTGCTCATTGGCGAATGCCCACGGGAAGTTGTCCGACGGACGTCCGGCGCGCTCAAACATCTCGCCAGCTTCGTTCGGGCCGTCCTTGACCTTGTAGGACGCAGCAAGCGCCTTGATCTGCGCTTCCGAATATTCCGGACCGCCCGGTTGGGCCAGTGTGCGGAACGGAATGCTCAGAGAATGGCAGTTGGAGCAGACTTCCTTGTAGACCTGGAAGCCGCGCTGCAGCTGTGCGCGATCGAACTTTCCGAAGGGACCTGCGAAGGTCCACGACTGACGGGCCGGGGTCGGCTGTTCGTGCGCGCCCTCCTGTGCTGAGACTGGCACAGATAGCAGGCTGGCCGAGAGGAGGAGGCTGGCTGCTGCAGCAGTCAACCAACCCAGCGTGTGTGTACGAAACGTCATTGTCATGTCCTCGTCAGGTCCACTTAGCCCTTGGTGCTCGGTGCCTGGGCGGCGCCAGCCAAAATGGCGGAGCCTCCCTTGGCCAGAACATCATCAGCGATGGTCGCGGGCAGTGTACGCGGCGTCTCAAACAGACCGAGCAGCGGCAGGATCACCAGGAAGTAGGCAAAGTAGTAGACCGACAGCAACCGACCAGCGATCACGTAAGCCCCTTCCGGCGGCTTCGATCCCAGATAGCCAAGGCCCATGGCGGCAATGACGAACCCGAAGAAGAAGATCTGGAACAGCGGACGGAACCGGCCCGAGCGGATCTTCGACGTATCAAGCCACGGCAGGAATGCAAGGATCGCAATCGAGCCGAACATCGCGATAACGCCGCCGAGCTTGGAGGGGATCGACCGCAGGATCGCGTAGAACGGCAGGAAATACCATTCCGGCACGATATGCGCAGGCGTCACGAGCGGGTTGGCAACGATGTAGTTGTCAGCGTCGCCCAGATAGTTCGGCACGTAGAACACGAACCAGCTGTAGAGGATCAGGAACACCACCATCGCGAAGGCGTCTTTGATCGTCGCGTAGGGCGTGAACGGAACCGTGTCACGCTCGACGCTCTTCACTTCGACGCCAGCCGGGTTGTTCTGGCCGGTGACGTGCAGCGCCCAGACATGGAGGATCACGACGCCGACGATCATGAAGGGCAGCAGATAGTGAAGCGCGAAGAAGCGGTTCAGCGTCGGGTTGTCGACCGAGTAGCCACCCCACAGCCAGGTCACAATCGGCTCACCGATGCCCGGCAGCGCCGAGAACAGGTTGGTGATCACGGTTGCGCCCCAGAAGCTCATCTGGCCCCATGGCAGAACGTAACCCATGAACGCTGTTGCCATCATCAGCAGGAAGATGATGACGCCCAGAATCCAAAGCACTTCGCGGGGTGCCTTGTACGACCCGTAGAACATGCCGCGGAAGATATGGACGTAGACGGCGAAGAAGAACATCGACGCGCCGTTGGCGTGCAGGTAGCGCAGCAGCCAACCATAGTTGACGTTGCGCATGATGTTTTCCACGGAGCTGAAGGCCATCGTGGCTTCCGGCGTGTAGTGCATCGCCAGCACCACGCCGGTGATGATCTGCGCCACGAGCATCAGGCTGAGAATGCCGCCAAATGCCCAGAAGTAATTGAGGTTCTTCGGGGTCGGGTAGACCACGAAGGATGAATGAATCAGCCCACCGATGGGCAGCCGGCTCTCAAACCAGCGGCCGAGGGCGCTCTTGGGAACGTAAGTCGAAGGTCCGCTCATGTCGTCTCTCGTCA
Source organism: uncultured Hyphomicrobiales bacterium (assembly GCA_903932565.1). Taxonomy (GTDB): domain Bacteria; phylum Pseudomonadota; class Alphaproteobacteria; order Rhizobiales; family Beijerinckiaceae; genus Terripilifer. The sequence continues at coordinate 7,646 of CAIZGQ010000595.1, read as the reverse complement.
AAGTTCAAACGAACAGATGGAACTGAGAACGATATCTCAGCCGATGGTAAGCTTGGTGTCCGCCGTGAAGGCGTAAGTCGGGACTTCCAGATTTTTCGGGGCAGGGCCGCGGCGAACACGACCCGAGGGGTCATATTGCGAGCCATGGCACGGGCAGAACCAGCCGTCGTAATCGCCCTGGTGTCCAAGCGGCACGCAACCCAGATGGGTGCAAACACCGATGACGACGAGCCATTCCGGACGCGCCTTACCTGCCAGGGTCGACTGCTTGACACGGTCCTGGTCGGACTGCGGGTCGATGAGCGAGGCTGTCGCCACGCTCTGAGCTTCCTGAATTTCCTTAGCGGTGCGGTGACGCACAAACACTGGTTTGCCGCGCCATTTCACGGTGAGGATCGAGTCCTCTGCAATCGAGGACACGTCAACTTCTGTGGAGGCGAGCGCCAGTGTTGAGGCGTCCGGGTTCATTTGCGACACCAGCGGCCAGGCAACCGAGCCGACACCAACCACCGCTGCGGCACCCGTTGCAATGTAGAGAAAGTCACGGCGGGTGGGTTCTGCCATTGTCACGTCAGTCACAGGAATCCCCTTGTCCTTCTTCGAGCTGAGGCTTGCTGATGACCCATGCAATCATGACCTATCAGCGCAACATCACCGACTTCGCGTTGGTTGCAGGTATCCGCCTTCTACAGCGACCCGCAATGCGACCCATCGCCACGACAATTTACGCGCGGCAAAGATGTGTCGAAACCTTGTTCACCAACTTGGGCTCTTTGGCACCGTTCAAAGGCTTTGTCCATAGAAGCGCGCATACCTGAAACGCCTCGGGCAAGACTTAAGGGAAAACCCCAAAACAGCGAGACAGCCCGGACCGCTTAGAACAGCCCGCACCCCAGCGTTGACCTCAACCTAAAGCAGGAGGATGTCCGCCGCGTCCCCAAGCTCAGCCAGGGCAAGGTCGGCCACATGCCGATGGTGCGTGAAGATGATCGGCTGGACCTTCGGGCTCAGGGCCGCGAGGGTTCGCAGACCCTGCATCGTGCGGGCCTCGTCAAAGCTGGCAAACAAGTCATCGCCAATGAACGGCGGGGCCGGTGAGCGCTCCGCGTAGCTTTCGAGATATGCCAGCCGCAGCGCAAGATAGAGCTGGTCGCGGGTTCCCTCGGACAGTCCGGGGCCGGCAATGCGGATCGGCTGCGCATCTCCTCCCGCGCGCCGGGCCACGAGCTCCATCCGGTCATTCTCGCCATAGGTTGGGTCGAGGCACTCCCACCCGCCACCGGTCAGGGTGCGAAACAGGATCGAGGCCCGCTGCATCAACGGGTCCTGTCGTCCCGCGCGGTGGCGCTCCAGTGCCGTGCCGAGCATGAGGCTTGCGATGCGCAGAACGCTGTAATCGCGGGCCGCTGCCAGAAGCTCGGCCTCCGCGTTGCGGCGTTCCTGCAGGGCGACTTCAGCGCCAAGTCCAAGCTCCAATTCTGCTTTTCGGGTCAGGTCCGCGTTGCGCTGGGCAAAGGTCGTCTTGCCATCGAGATCGAGTTTCTCGTCGCGCGCGTCAATTTCGGCAAGCTCGGCTGCCGCAGCGTCCGGGTCAAAGCCCTCGACGTCGGCGCGCAGGTCGGCTTCTGCCAGTCCGTCCGAAATATCGGTCAGCCGCTCTCGGCTCGCCGCAAGGCGTCCGACCAGCGCGCCCCTTTGGCGCAGCTTGTCCAACAGCGATGGCATCGAACCCATGGCGATGCTCGCGAGGTCCGCGCCAGGCAGGGCGGTGAGCAAAGACGTTAGATGGGTCTGGGAGGCGTCAAGCGCCCGCTCGGCATGTGTGGAGGCATCCGCCAGCACCGCGATCTGGGTTTGCAACTCCGTGACGCGCGTGCGTCCGTCCCGCGCGGCGGCGAGGCGCTCTGGCAGGCTGCGGATGGCCGCGTCCGGCGGCAGCGGGACAAGGTCAGGCGCGACACTTGCAATCAGCTCCTGCGCCGTCTCGCTGAAATGGTCGCTGTCGCGGCGCATGCCTTTCACGCGCCGCTCGCGATCCTTGCGCTGCAGGATGATGTCTGGAACGGATTTCCAAATCTCAAGGGCCGCTTCAGCCTGCTCCAAGGTCTCGATGCCAGATAGCCCAATGTCACCCAGCGCTTTTGCAAAGCGTTTCTGCCAATCCGTGCGCTGGGCCGTCGCTTGTTTCAGCGCAACCCTGGATTTGTTGAGCCGCGTCTCAAGGCTTTTGATCTGCGCCTCGCGACTGCGCGCACCGTTCCACGTCTCTTCAATCGACGTGATGCGTTTTTCGAGCCTTGCATGAGCCTCGCGCAAGCCAAGACCCGCGAGGTCCGGCAGTCCGGCCGCTTGCGTCAGCGCTTGCAGGGTTGGCGTGGCGGCCGCAAGCTTGGCGCTCAATTGAGCCTGCGTTTTCAAGCTTTCCTTCAGTTTGTCCCGACGCGCGAGCAGGCTCAAAAGCTGATTGAGCCAGGTTGCCATTTCGTCCGGCCGCCGCGCCTTGACGCCAGCGACGGACCACAGTGCTTGCCACTCGGTGAGCACGCGATCACGCGTTTGCGCCGCAGCGTCGCAAGCAGAATCTGCTGCCTCGCGCTGGCGCCGGCGCTCCGTGAGATCAGCCTGCGCCACCGCGTGGGCCGCAACGCGCTCGGCATCACGCGCCGCCTCGTCGGCCAGTTGATCAGCGAGCGCAATCTGGCGCTCAAATGCGACAAGCAGCGCCGACAGATCTGCGGGCATGATGACGTTTGCGCCCGTCAGATGCGCGCTGATCTTGCGCCAAAGCGCATCGCGCTCGGTCCGCGCCGCAGCAATGCGTTCGGGACTTGGCACCGGCCGACCGGCAGCCAGCGACGTCATGCGGATGCGCGCCTGATCTTCCGCTTCCATCGCCGTATTCAGGCGATCCTCCAGCCGCAGAAGGGTCTTTTCGGCTTCGTCCCACCCCTTGCGAATCCGCGATTGCGCCTCCGTGCCTGGCAGGGCTGTGCGGGCCATGGCATCAAGATCACCAACACTTGGGTCGAGCCTTGCCGCGGCCTCCATGAGAGATGCCGCTTCAAGCTCGGTCTCATGCGCAAGTGTTTCGTATTTTTCAATCGTCAGGGCGAGCGAGCCCAAGGCCTGAAACGGCTCGCGTAACGGCGCTGGATCGATCAAGGCCGCGCCCTGTGCACGGTCTGCCTGCAGCGCTTCAAGATCGCGGGTCAGTTCGGCATCATCTTTCTGTGCTTGGGCAAGTTCGCGCCGCAGGTCGAGGCCTTCTTCGATCTGCAGTTCCACGAGTTTGAGCGCTGCGACAGGTGGCTGGCGTGCTTCAAGGGTCTGCGCGTCCGGCAGGCCGAGGTCTTTGGCTTTGCGCGCGAGATCGCCGTTGTAAGTGTCCATGTCGGCCTGCACACGCGGCAGATCGCGCTGTGCTGCCTGAAAGCTGCCGACAAGCTGCACAAGACGTTCGATTTCCGCCGCCTGCTGCAGCAGTTTTTCATCAAACTGGATGGCGGCGAGGCGCTTCTGGGCGGCCTCCAGATCTCGGCGCGCGCGTTCAAGATCAGCCGCATGTCGGCCATGGTCCGCGTAGGTTTTTTCGATCTGCGCCAGGCTGTCAACGCTCAGCGGCGGCAGATGCGCGAAGTCAGACAGTGCCCTTTCGAGCGCATCCAGATCATGCAACACGGGCTTGACGCGCCGCAATCGCTCCAGACGGCGTTTGCGCATGGCAAGCTCACGCCGCGCCTGTGTGACTTCGCCGAGCCGCACCTCGGCTGCCTCAATGGCTTCGCGAAGTTTCAGCCAATCCGGCGCGCGCAATTCGCTTGTCTGAATGGCTTTGCGGGCAGTCTCCATCCGGTCGAGCGCCTGGTAAAAAAGCCGATCCTTGGCCCGGCTCGGGGCAAAGATTTGCGCGGCGTCCTTGTCAAGTTGTGACCGCAGATCGCTCAGATCCCGCAGGCCGGACGCGGCAGCAAGCAGGGTCGCGCCCGCCTCCCCGTCCGAACTGACGATGGCCTCCGCACCTTTGCGCAGCGCATCGGCATCAAGGCCAAAGGCGTGGGTGAAGACATCGCGCGTCAGACTGCCGAGATAGGGCAGAAGCGCATCGGTTTGAAACGGATTTCCATCCCGATCCAGCAGCGTATTCTTGAGGCCCTTGCGGCGGCGAATGAACTGCGGCGTGGCATTGCCGTCGACGATCTCTGCCGCAATCCGCAAGTCAGACGACTTGTGCAAAAAATCGGCGTCCGTGCGCGCACCAAAGCCAAACAGCAGGTCGGTGATCGCAGCAAGCGCCGATGACTTTCCAGCCTCGTTGGGCCCATAGACGATGTGCAGGGCCGCATCCGGCCGGAACGATAGTTTGGTGTCTGTGAACGGGCCATATCGCTCAAGGTCGATTTTGAGAAATCGCATCAGCGGCGCGCCAAAGATGCTTGCAGGCCGGTTGCGCGCCCCAGGATCAGGGCCTCAGCCTCCGCCAGGAGAGCGGGGAGATCATCCTGCGAAAACTCCGCACCAAGCCCGCCGGGCAACTTGCTTTTCAAGAGCGCCATATCGTCGGCGATCTTGCGTTGCAAATCGGTATCATTGCGGCACTCGGAGAGAAGGGCCGCCAGATCGATGGAGTCGGCTGCCTCATCATGGCTTGGCGTGATGGGATCGCGCGTCGCGATATGCAGCTTTTCGAGCCAGATATCCTCATGCAGGCGATGCGCGGCCGCCTGCACCTCGTCGCGCCAGCGCGCAGGATCGGCCAGGATCGCGCGATGCAGATCCGTCTCGCCGCGCATGTGAACGCGAACCGCAAGGAGACGTCCTTCTGCCGAGTCCGCAACGGGTGACAGTGCTTTTTCAAATTCTGCCAGTGCGGCTGCATCATCGCTGATGCCAGTGAGGTCAAGGCTGCAATCGGCAAAGCGGGCACGATCAAGGTAGACCCGTTCGACCTGCGTGATGTGGCTGTCGTCCACATGCACGAGCACTGCGCCCTTGGCCCCGCATTCGCGTATCGAGCGACCCTGCAGATTGCCGGGAAACACCACCCACGGATCGCGGGACAGGATTTCAAATTCATGCACATGGCCGAGCGCGAAATAATCATAGCCGCGCGCAGTGAGATCGCCGATCGTGCAGGGCGCATAATTGTCGTGGCCCGGACGCCCGTCGCAGGAGGTGTGCAGAACGCCGATGTTGACGTAACCCGGCACAGGGGCCGGATAGGTCCGGGCCCAATTTTCATCGACGCTGCGATGGGGAAAGCTGCGGCCGTGAAGGGCAACTTTCAGATGCTCGATGGTTTTTGTCTCCACCTTGCGGCTGGAAAACTCGTTCACATTGTCCGGCAGCGTCAGCGATTTTGTCACCACACTGTCGGCATCATGATTGCCGCGAATGGTGTAGACAGCAATATTATGCCGCGCGAGACGCGAGACCTCGCGGTTGAAGAACAGGCCAATGGAGGTGTCCTTCCATTCGCCGTCGTAAATATCGCCAGCGATGATAACAAAGGCGACGCCGCGATCAATCGCCAGGGTCACAAGATCCGAGAATGCGTCGCGGCTGGCGCTTGCAAAACGCTTTGCCATATCAGCATCTTTTTGTGAAAGTCCAAGCAGCGGACTGCCAAGGTGCAAGTCAGCGGCATGCAGGAACGTGAAGGTCATCGTCTGTCGCGATCACTTTACGATCAGCACGATTTTGCCGATGTGCGCGCTCGATTCCATGCGGACGTGCGCCTTGGCGGCATCGGCCAGCGGAAAGGTGGAATCAATCAGCGGCTTCATCTGACCTTTTGCCAAGAGCGGCCAGACTTTTTCCTGCAAAGCGGCTGCAATGGATGCTTTCTGCTCGACTGTTCGGGGCCGCAAGGTGGACCCGGTGTGTGTCAGGCGCTTGGCAAAGATCGGGCGAATATCAAGCTCCTTGATGCGGTAGCCCTGCAAAGTCGCGATCTGCACGATGCGTCCATCCACCGCTGCAGCATCGTAGTTCCGCTGCACATAAGAGCCAGCCACCATATCGAGAATGACGTTGGCGCCACGGCCACCGGTCTCCGCCTTGGTGCGCGCCACAAAATCCTCGGTGCTGTAGTCAATCGCGACGTCGGCTCCAAGCCTCACACACGCCGCGCATTTGTCGGCGGACCCAGCGGTCACGATCACCTTCGCGCCAAATGCCTTGCCGAGCATGATCGCCGTCGTGCCAATGCCGGACGAGCCGCCATGCACCAGCAGCGTTTCACCAGGCTGCAGGCCGCCGCGCTCGAACACATTGGTCCAGACAGTAAAAAACGTTTCAGGGACGGCTGCGGCTTCAATGTCGGAAAAGCCCGCTGGAATGGGCAAGGCAATACTTTCGTGCACAGTGACATATTCGGCGTAACCGCCCCCATGCACGAGTGCGCAGACGGGGTCACCAACCTTGTATCTGGACGCGCCTTCACCCAGCGCAGCAACCCGCCCGGCGACTTCGAGACCCGGCAGGTCGGACGCCCCCGGTGGCGGCGGATAATGGCCCAGACGCTGCGATACATCGGGACGATTGACGCCCGCTGCGTGCACCTCAATCAGAATTTCGCCAGATGCCGGGTGCGGCAGCGGTCGCGACTCCGGCTGCAGAACCTCTGGGCCACCGGGGCTGCGGATGGCGATGGCGGTCATGGTCGCGGGAAGAGACATGCGATGGCTCCGGTGCGTCGGGTCACTCGGTGGTAGCTCTCTCGCGCGGTCTGTGGCAAGGGGCGTATGCGCGAGGCGGTCTCACGCCACTTGGATGGCCCCGCGTCTGCGCCTTATGATTGCAGCAAGTGGATGGCTCAAACCAAAGAGGGCGACATGGCTGCGCTGAGCGATGATGATCCATTTGGCGCACGACCGCGCGCCGCACCCACGCGTCACGATATCGGTCAGCCGCTGGATGTGCTGTCGGTTGCAGAGCTCGACGAGCGCATCGCCATGTTGCGGGAGGAAGTGAAACGCCTCGAGGCGACACGCGCTGCAAAAGAGGCCTCCAAAGCTGCAGCGGATCAGGTCTTCAAGCTGTGATTGTCATGTGCTGTAAAGCTGGTTCATCAGAGCAATGTCGGCTTGCGTCGGCAGGCCGGCCTCGTTGCCAAGGTGCTGCACCTTGAAGGCCGAGGCGGCTCGGGCCTGCCTGAAATGCTCGATCCAGAGGCCGTTCGGGTTTGCCAGATAGGCAGCCATATAGGCACCGTGGAACACGTCGCCGGCACCGGATGTATCCACCACCCTGGATGCTGGCACCTTGAGGGCAGACAGCTGCTGCGTGGTGCCTGTTTCGTCATACCAAAGCATGCCGCGCTCGCCCTGTGTGACGCCGCCGATGCGCACGCCGCGCGATTTCAGATAATCCAGCATCCCGACATCGCTCAAACCCATTTGCTCGCACAGGCGCTCGGCGACGATTGCAACATCGATAAAGCCCAGGAGCTCGTGCGTGTTGGCGCGCAATCCGCCACCATCCAGCGAGGTCAGAATCCCATGGCGTCGGCACACCTGAGCGTAATGCAGGGCAGCATCGGGTTGATGGCCGTCCAGATGTACCGCCTTGCAGGTGGCAAGGTCCAGAATGGGGTAGGTGGCCAGATAATCGTCGTCTCGGGCGCGCAGGATGGCTCGCTTGCCATT
>CAIZGQ010000594.1 GCA_903932565.1 uncultured Hyphomicrobiales bacterium | reverse complement strand
CGGATTTTGAGCAGGCGGACAGTTCCACCACGCAACGCCACGGCGGTGCGGGTCTCGGCCTGGCGATTTCGCGTCGCATCGTCGATTTGATGGGCGGCCGGCTGATTTTGGAAAGCAGTGCGCCCGGAGGATCCGTATTCTCTGTCAGCGTGCCCTTGCCTGCGTCCCAAGTGCGCGCTGCGGAGCGCACAAACCAGGGATCGACCGCCAGCGACGAGTTCAAGCCGCGTATCGCCGCCCCACAGATGTTTGGCGCGACCCTGATCGGTCGTCGCGCGCTGGTTGTGGGTCAGTCTCCTTTCGAGGCACCGTTCCTGGCGGAGCGTCTGGCTAACGCTGGCGCAGACGTCGTGCGCGCCGAGGGCTGCGAGGCGGCACTCGAACATTTGGCCAAATCCCCGGCGCCTGATCTGGTGATTGTGGATTGCGCCATGGGTGAAGCCGTAACCCGCCAATTGGCAGGAGCAGCCCGGGCAGCTGGCGTTGCCAAAAGCCTTGTCCTGTTCTCGCCGTTTGAGCGCCGCGCCTTTGGGCAATCGCTGGAGGGATATGACGGCTGGCTCGTGAAGCCCGTGCGGTCGCGCTCCTTGATGGCCCGGCTGGCTGAATCAACCCAGGTGCGGCCCTCCGCGCCGGCCTTGCCGGATATGCCAGCAGACGTCCGGCTGCCCCGGGGCTTCCGGGTTTTGCTGGCTGAAGACAATGATATCAACGCGTTGCTGGTTTGCACGCACCTTGGCCGCATTGGCGCTGAGGTTGTGCGCGTCCCTGATGGCGCGGCGGCGGTGGCGGCAGCAAAGGCTGCTTTGGCCGGAACAGCACCGGCGTTTTCCATCATTATCATGGACGTTCGCATGCCTGTGATGGATGGGCTCGAGGCGACCCGGCGCATCCGCGTAGCGGAGGCGGGCACCGGCCTCTCGCCCGTCCGAATTCTGGCCCTCACCGCCAACGCATTTCAGGAAGACATTGCGGCCTGCCACGCGGCCGGGGTGGATCAAGTTCTCACGAAACCGGCGGACCTCGGCCAACTCACCAAGGCCATGGGAGTCAATTTGAGCGCCGCGGACACCGTGGCTCGCGAGGGGTGAGCCGCAGACTGGGGACGGCAGCTCGCAACGGACGGCTTGATTTTGACCGTTCTGAGCGCTGTAACGTCCATGATGGCTTGGTTTTGCACAATCGTCGGCAAATCGTTGCGGCCACGTCATCGCAATGTTGCATTGTGATGGTCACTGGGCGACGTACGAGACCGGCAAGCTCATGCTTCGCGTTTCGACGATAGGACTGAGAGACGATGTGGCGGACAGTTGGAGAAGGCGCCGTACGCGGCACGTTGTTGATGTTCCCCAAGGCGAAGCAATTTGCCAAAACGTCTGGTCTCAGCAAGTTTAAATCATTGTCGCCGCGCGGTGCTGTTGTTCGCAAAACGTTGCCTTTGCCAGCAGGCTCCTTGGGGCGCTTTGGATCTCTCGAAGTTCGTCTCGCTGTCAGCAAACGCGAAATTCGAAAAGCCCAGCGTTTGCGGTATAAAGTCTTCTTCGAAGAGGGTCACGCGATCCCGGATCGTACGGCTGCGATCATCCGGCGCGATATCGATCCGTTCGACAAGATCTGCGATCACCTCATTGTCATCGACCATGCTGCCATCAGTCGGTTTGGCCGCATCAAGCCCAAAGTTGTTGGCACCTATCGCCTGCTTCGCCAGGACGTTGCCGAACGCTACGACGGATTCTATTCGGCGCAGGAATTCGATATCGCGCCGTTGCTGGCCCGCCACAAAGGCAAACGCTTTTTGGAGCTCGGACGCTCGTGCGTTCTTTTGCAATATCGATCCAAGCGCACGCTGGAATTGCTTTGGCGCGGCATCAAGGCCTATCTCGATCACCACGCCATTGACGTGATGATCGGCTGCGCCAGCTTTGAGGGGACCAATCCATTGGCCCTTGCGCTGCCTCTCAGCTTTTTGCACCATCACGCACGGGGCGCGGATGCATGGCATGCCCGCGCACTGGGTGATCGTCTGGTGCCCATGGGCCTTATCGACCCCACGGCCATCAGTGCGCGCCGGGCGATCTCGGCCCTCCCCCCGCTCATCAAGGGCTACTTGCGGCTTGGCGCCCGGTTCGGCGAGGGCGCTGTCGTCGACCACCAGTTCGGCACGACAGATGTCCTGGTGATGATGCCAGTCGCCGAGCTTGACCCACGCTATGTCGCGCACTTTGGCGGCAGCGCAGCTGAGACCAGCGTGGCCGCCTAACGTTCAAGTCCTGCTACCTTGTGGATAGGGATGACAAGCTGGCCGCACGCGGCGGAATGGCGCTTGCGCCTTGCAGGATAAGCTCTGCCTCCTATACATAGCTCAAACGCGCTGCCCTGCGCTGAGCGCAGATCGGTGGCAGGTGCTGGGTCGTGCGTCCACACCGCTGCGTTTGATTTTGAGCAAGTGCCAGTTCGAGAGCTTGTCATGCAATCTTCCCCTACGTCTCCAACACGTCATGCGCCGCTGATCGTCGTTGGCTCTGGTCCGGCAGGCTACACGGCCGCCATCTATGCCGCCCGGGCGATGATGGAGCCGGTTCTGATTTCGGGATTTGAGCCCGGTGGTCAGCTGATGATAACGACCGATGTTGAGAATTATCCTGGCTTCGCCGATCCCATCCAGGGGCCCTGGCTGATGGAGCAGATGCGCAAGCAGGCAGAGCACGTCGGCACCAAGATGGTGTCAGATCACATCAGCAAGGTGGACCTCAACGTCCGCCCGTTCGTGCTGCACGGGGATGGTGGCGCGATCTATACGTGCGACGCACTCGTGATTGCGACCGGTGCCAAGGCGAAGTGGCTCGAGATCCCGTCCGAAGAAACCTACAAGGGCTATGGCGTGTCGGCCTGCGCAACCTGCGACGGGTTCTTTTATCGCGGCAAAGACGTGGTCGTGGTGGGCGGCGGCAATTCGGCAGTCGAGGAAGCGCTGTATCTCGCCAATCTTGCCTCGAAAGTCACCGTCGTGCATCGCCGCGATTCATTCCGCGCCGAACGCATCTTGCAGGAGCGCCTGTTTTCGCATCCCAAGGTCGAAATCATCTGGGATCATGCGGTTGAGGAAATCTGCGGTGGCGGCACGCCGCCGGGCGTAACGCATGTGCGGCTCAAGCACGTGAAGTCCGGACTTGTGCAAGAGCGCAAGACAGACGGCGTGTTCGTCGCCATTGGTCATAAGCCCGCGTCGGATTTGTTTGTTGGCCAGGTCGACATCAAGCCGAATGGTTACATCAAGACAATCCCGGGCTCGACGCTCACGAATATTCCCGGCGTGTTTGCGGCGGGTGATGTGGCCGACGACGTCTATCGGCAAGCCGTGACCGCCGCAGGACTTGGCTGCATGGCGGCGCTGGAAGCCGAGCGATTTCTGGCGGCGCAGCATCGCTCGCGTGCAGCGGCTGAATAAAACAACGCGATAAACGTGAGGTATTCTTGTGCCTGACCCCATCGATTGGGACAAACTGCGGATTTTTCATGCGGCTGCAGAGGCAGGCTCGTTCACCCATGCGGGTGAATTGCTGGGCCTCAGCCAGTCCGCTGTCAGCCGTCAGGTCAGTGCGCTGGAGACGGAACTTCAGGCGCCGCTGTTTCATCGCCATGCGCGCGGCTTGATTCTGACCGAGCAGGGCGATGTTCTGTTCCGCACGGTGCAGGAACTTTCGCAGAAGTTGGACACGGTGCGCCTGCGTCTGGCGGACAATCGCGAGCGCCCACATGGCGAATTGCGCGTCACCACCACTGTCGGCATCGGATCACATTGGCTGACGCCGCGTCTTGGCGAGTTTCTCGAACTCTATCCCGACATTTCGCTTCGTGTGATCCTGTCGGATGATGAGCTTGATCTTGCGATGCGTGAGGCGGACGTGGCGTTGCGCGTGCGTGAGCCGGTGCAGCCGGATCTCATTCGCCGCAAGCTGTTCACCATGCATTTTCATGCCTACGCATCACAGGCCTATTTAAAGCGTCACGGTCAGCCAAGGACGATCGAGGATCTCGACAGCCATCGCACCATCGCTTACGGCGGCTCGACGGTGCATTATCTCGACAACATCAATTCGCTGCAGCGCAACGGTCGTGATCCACGCAATCCGCGTCCGGCATCGCTCACAGTCAACAACATTCCGGCTTTGCGGGGGGCGGTCGCCAATGGCGTCGGCATTGCGGTGCTGCCGGAATATATGGTGGGCGTTGATCCCGATTTCGTCCGCGTGTTGCCGCAAGCTGATATGCCGGAACTCGATTGTTATCTGGTTTATCCGGAAGAACTGAAGTCTGTGGCGCGCGTGCAGGTTTTCCGGGACTTCCTGGTTGCGACGTCCTCGCGCTGGGATTTTTAAATTTCGTATCAGCCAGGATTGACGGAACCATCCTTGTCGTCGTCGGCAGCGGATGACATTTCCGCGCGCAATCCGTTCCAACGCTTCATGGCTTCGTGCGCACCCAACAGGGCCAGCGCCAGCAAGAACGGCACGATGTAATAGATCACGCGGAACATAAGCAGGGAGGCAAACAGCGCGCCTTGGGACTGCGATGGCACGATGTTCAGGATCGTCGCCTCGAACGCGCCGATTCCGCCGGGCGCGTTGGACGCAATGCCTAGAAGGCACGCAAACACATAGCTCGCCACAAAGATGAAATAATTGACGTGCGTGTCAGGCGGCAGCAGGACGTAGAGAACGGCGGCGGCTGAGCACAGATCGATGACGCCCAGAACGATCTGGCCCAATGTCAGCCACAGGCCGGGAAGTTCGAGATTGAGGCCCTGGACATGGGTCTTGCGATGTCCGCGTGCCACCCAGACGAGATAGATCCCGATAGCTGTTAGAATGCCAATGCCGATCATAAGATTGAGGTGCGGTGTCAAGCGATCGACGGCTGAAATGGCGGTTGGTTGGAGTGCCAGGGCCATGCCCAGCATCAACGCCATACCAAGCCAGAACGTCACCCCGGCGATCACGGTGAGGCTTGCGACCTTGCCTGCACTGACTCCGGCTTGCGAATAAATCCAGTAGCGAACCGTACCGGCCGTGATGATGGGAAAGCCCAGCGTGAACGACACGGCGTAGGACGTGAATGAGGCGAGCGCCGTGGTGGCGTAAGGCACGCGCAGCCGCAATTGCCGCAACGCCAGCGCATCGTAACCCGTGAGCGCAATATAAGAGCAAGCCGTCGCCAGGAGTGCAAACAGCAGTTGATCGTTACCGGTGGCGAGCACCGTGCGTTTGAGGTCCGCCCAATCAATGCCCGTCAGCGTGCGGAAGAGAATGAGGATCGACAGCGCCAGGATCGACAGGCTCAGCACGGTTCCGGCAGCCCGCAGCACATGCTTTCTACGCCCAACCTGGATCAACCGGGCAAACAAGCTCTCGCGCGCAAGCTGAGCTTCTGGATCACCATCGGGCGCGACGACCGCGATTCGGTCGGCCAAAGGATGTTTGGTCGCCTGCGGAAGGTCGTGCTCATCGGTCATGTATTTGGCCCATGTTCGGGCCATATTGCACCCGCAGTGGCCTTATGGGGTTGCTGCTGCGGCCCTGCAAGCCCTGTAACCCCCTGTTGGTTCGCATCGCCGCGCATTTTTACTGACAAAACAAGGCTGCAAGTGCGGGTTGCGTGCGTCCAACGATGCTGGCCGTGTCTACAGCGTCTATTGGTTGGCCTGAGGGGTTCGCGGCAATTGTCGCTGCTGATCCAGCAAACGCTGCGATTTCTCGAGCCGAGATGATGTTGGCCGGGCCCCGCGGACGCTCGGCAGGGCTACTGTTGCCTTCAACGATGCCAATGAGCCGTCCTGTCCGGTCGAGCACCACAGAGCCGCCCGGTATCGCTGGCACCGGTGCGATCAGCCGTGCGCGACCGTTGGCCCTGAGGGGCGGCAACCACGACCCCTCCGTGACGCTGATCTCACCGGCTGGCGAAGGACCGCTGGCAAACAGCAGCAGCAGTAGCGTGTCGCCTGCAGCGGGTGCCCCTGCCTCCGTCCATGTCGCTGCGATTGCCTTGGCGCTATCGGTATCAAAGAGTGACAGGCCACTCGCCGCATCCGCCTTCACGAGCTTGAGTTTGGATTTGCCCAGTGAGGGATCCAGGCAGGACAAGCCGCCAAGCGATGTTACCAGGAGGGTCGGCGTCAGGGCCAGCGAAGTGCCCGACAAAGTGGCTGCGCGCGCGCCGGTCGAACCTGCCGCGTTGACAATTATTGTCGGCGCCGCACTGCCAGCACCCTGCACCACGGCGGCCGTGCCCGCGCTGGCAAGGGTGGCCGCGCTTGTTGGAAATGGCCGGAAGCTGCTGGCAATTGCCAGATTGACGATCTCCAGATCCGGCCGCCCTTTGGGCCACGCAAACGTATAGCCGCGCACCGAACGGGCGGGACCAGCCGGGCCGATCGCCAGATAGGTGTAAAACGCGCTGTCGCCGGACTGGCCGCTGACCACCATGAAATTCGGGCGCATGGCCTTGTAGGTGATCTTGCGGGTCGGACCTTCGGCGATCAGCTGCGCAAACAAAATGGCCAAGGCCTCGTCGTTATCACTGCTCTGCCGGGTTTCGAGGCTTATCGCACCATCTGCGCTGGCCCAGCGGGTGCCGGTTGCCGATGGCGTTTTCTTTGGCAGCAGCTTGGAGGGGAGGCTGAGACCCGCACCGGTCTTGTCATCCGTGACAGGCGCAAAGCCGATGGCCTGGCGCGCTTGCGCTGCAGCTGCGGCAAGTTTCTGCCGAGCCGCGGCGTCCAGCACGCCATCGGTTGGCAGCGACTGGCGGGTTGCCCAGGCGATCATGGCAGCGCGTGTGCCGCGCCCAAACCCACCATCCGCGAGCCCTTTGTAATCACCGGACCAAATCAGCGCTTCCTGAATGGTGCGGCGCTCTGCGTCCGGCAGGTCCAGAAAGGCGCGTTCTGCGGCGACATAGGCGGCATCCGGCGCAGGGCGTGCAACAGGTGGGGTTGGCGTCACAGGTTTTGATGGGGCCTGCGCATGCGCGTTTGGCGCAAAGGCGAGCGCCAAACAGATGAGACCGGCGATGAGAAGGAGGACATATCCCCTGCGGGGCTTCAATCGAAGCTGTGTCCATTCGTGCAGGCTTCTCAACGCGCCCATACTGCCTCCCCCGTTACCACCAGACAACATTATGGTTTCGTGTCGTCAAGATGACGCGTGCCTCAAATGACGGGCGCGAAGATCGCGTGTGCAAAGACACAACCCGGCGAAAACACCATTTAACGTGAACGCCAAACGTGGCACCTTCATGCCCGCACGGCACATGTGAAGCCGTGCATGATTTGCGGTTCGGCTGTCAGCACGCCGATCGACCTGGAGACGGCCATGCGCGCAGTTGCAGCACTTCTCATCTGCCTTGGTCTGGCCGCGTTTGCACCCTCCGCAATGGCGCAACAAAAGACATTTGTGCGCGACAATGTGGCGAGTGACGGGATCCAATTTGAAGAGCGCTTGCGCAAGGAATACGGCGCGCCTGCTGTCCCGCGGCCCGCGGCGGATCTCGCCCGTCAAGCCGCACAATTGAGCCTGCGGAACGATCCGCAGGGCGCGCTGCGGCCGCTTGGCACGCTGTTGACGATGACGCCCAATGATGCGTCGGCATGGCTGTCCTACGCGCGCACCAGCATTGCCGCTGGTTTGGTCAACAATGATAAAAGCTGGACGCTGTTCTGGGAGGCGACATCGGCGGCCTACATCGCCTATCAACGCGCCAACAACACAGTGGATGAAGCAAATGCGCTCGCTGTGATCGGCGATGCCGCCGCGCGCCGCCGCCTGTGGCGTCTTTCGCTCGATGCCTACCGGGCAAGCCTTGACCGCGTCAACGATCCCAAAATCCAAGCTCTGTATGAACCGTTGCGCAGTGAGCATGGGTTTCGCATTACGGACTACAAAGTCGACAGCGATTCCGCCTCGCCCCGTGTGTGCTTCCAGTTTTCTGAATCGCTGGCCCACGGCAAGGTTGATTTCGCGCCCTACATTGCTGTTGCGGGCGCCAGCAATGCCGCAATCTCGACCGAAGATCAGCAATTGTGCGTTGAAGGCCTGAAGCATGGCGAGCGCTATGCGATGGTCCTGCGTCAGGGCTTGCCGTCCGCGGTCAATGAGCAATTGCTCAAGAGCGCAGATTACGAAATCTACGTGCGCGATCGCGCGCCGCAAGTGCGCTTCACCGGCAAGAATTATGTGTTGCCGCGCGTAGGCCAAGAGGGCATTCCGCTGGTGTCCGTCAATACGCCCCTGATTGCGGTGGACATTTTGCGTGTCGGCGATCGCAATCTGATTTCGACCGTGCGCGGCGACAGTTTCCTCACGCAAATCGAATCCTACGCGGCGCGCAACCTTGTTGAAAAGGATGGCGTCAAAGTCTGGTCGGGCACGGTTGATGCCAAGCCAGACTTGAACAAGGACGTGATCACGGCGTTCCCGGTGTTGGAGGCGGTCAAATCTCTGGAGCCCGGCGTTTACGTCATGCTGGCGCGGGCCGGCAAAACATCGACGCTTGCTGGAACGGGCGACGATGATTCCGGCTCGGGTGCATCGCTGGCGACGCAATGGTTTGTTGTCTCCGATCTTGGTCTCACGGCCTTGTCAGGTGCCGATGGTCTTCATGTACTCGTGCGCTCTTTGGCAAGTGCGGAGCCAAAATCAGGCGTCGAGGTAAGGCTTGTCGCGCGCAACAATGAGATCCTCGCAAGCAAGATCAGTGGTGGCGATGGCGATGTCACGTTCGATGCGGGTCTATCGCGCGGCACCGGTGGATTGTCGCCCGGGCTCGTCGTTGTCAGCGACAAGACAGATTATAATTTCCTCGATCTGCAACAATCGGCCTTTGATCTCACCGACCGTGGCGTGAAAGGGCGTGTTGCGCCTACCGCCCTTGATGCCTTCGTGTATGCCGAGCGCGGCGTCTACCGGTCTGGTGAAACGCTGAATGTGACGGCACTCCTGCGTGACGCCAATGGCACAGCGACGACGGGCCTGCCAATGACGCTTGTGATCAAGCGGCCCGATGGTGTCGATTACCGGCGCAGCCTGGTGGAAGATCAGGGATTGGGTGGCCGCGCCTGGTCTGTGCCGCTTCT
>CAIZGQ010000593.1 GCA_903932565.1 uncultured Hyphomicrobiales bacterium | reverse complement strand
GTTGGAACGCCCTACCTCCATCGCGAACATATGGCCCCGGAATTGGCACTTCTTCCCGCTGATACGTTTATCAGCGAAGGCCAGAATGTGGACAATCAGCTGGATCGCTGCCGCGCTGCGCGCCCGGATCTCATCGTCTGTGGCCTTGGCCTTGCCAATCCGCTGGAGGCTGAAGGCCTGACCACGAAATGGTCCATCGAACTCTTGTTCTCGCCGACGCAGGGCTACGAACAAGCGGGTGATCTCGCCGAATTGTTTGCGCGACCCATGGTCCGCCGTGCGAAGTTGGAGGTCTGATCCATGCAGCTCACTGTCTGGACTTACGAAGGACCTCCCCACATCGGCGCCATGCGCGTGGCGACTGCCATGCAGGGCCTGCACTATGTGCTGCATGCGCCGCAGGGCGACACCTATGCGGATCTGTTGTTCACGATGATCGAGCGTCGCAATGTGCGTCCGCCTGTCACGTACACAACGTTTCAAGCCCGCGATCTGGGCGGCGATACGGCTGAACTTTTCAAGACTTCTGTGCGCGATGCTTACGAGCGTTTCAAGCCGCAGGCGATGATCGTTGGTGCATCCTGCACAGCTGAACTCATTCAGGATGATCCCGCAGGTCTTGCCAATGCACTGGCGCTGCCGATCCCCGTTATTCCGTTGGAACTTCCTGCCTATCAGAAGAAAGAAAACTGGGGTGCGGCCGAGACGTTCTATCGACTCGTGCGTCATCTTGCTGCCAAAAAAGGCGAACGTCCGGAAGGCGCTGCCAAAACCTGCAATCTGCTCGGGCCAACGGCCCTGGGCTTTCGTCATCGCGATGATGTGCGCGAAATCACCGGCCTGCTGCAGTCGCTCGGCATCCACGTCAATGTTGTTGCGCCAATGGGTGCAACACCGTCCGATCTGACGCGTCTCCCTCTCGCTGATTTTAACGTCGTGCTTTATCCTGAGACGGCGCTTCCTGCCGCCCAGTGGCTGGAAAAAACACACGGCCAGCCCTACACGAAAACCATTCCCATTGGTGTCAACGCCACGCGTGACTTCATCAACGAAGTGGCCGCCATTGCTGGCATTGATGCGAGCCACGTGCTGAACGACGAAGCCTCTCGCCTGCCCTGGTATTCACGCTCGATTGACTCGACCTACCTCACCGGCAAGCGCGTCTTCGTGTTTGGGGACGCCTCGCACGCCATCGCCGCCGCGCGCATCGCCCAGACGGAATTGGGCTTTCAGGTTGTGGGCATCGGCACCTATTCGCGTGAGTTTGCCCGCGATGTGCGCGAAGCCGCCAAGCTCTACGGCGTTGAGGCGCTCATCACCGATGATTACCTCGACGTCGAGGCAAAAGTTGCTGAGTTGCAGCCGGAACTCGTGCTCGGCACGCAGATGGAACGCCACATCGCCAAGCGTCTCGGCGTGCCGTGCGCGGTGATTTCTTCGCCCATCCATGTGCAGGATTTCCCGGCGCGTTATGCCCCGCAAATGGGATTTGAAGGCGCCAACGTGATCTTCGACACGTGGGTTCATCCCCTCATGATGGGACTTGAAGAGCATCTGCTCGCCATGTTCCGCGAAGATTCCGAATTCCACGATGGTGCCGCGCCCTCCCACCTGGGTGGCAAGGCGCAGGCACAGGGCGTCACAGCCGAGCCAAACATTATCATCGAAACAAATGTCACCATCGAGCCCGTTGCGGACCAAGCCGCAGCCGAAAGCGCCGCGGATGTTGCCGTGCTGTCGGACGTGTTGGCTTGGGACGCGGATGCCGAACGCGAACTCAAGAAAATCCCCTTCTTTGTGAGGGGAAAGGCCCGCAACAACACTGAAAAATTTGCGCGGGAACGTGGATTG
>CAIZGQ010000592.1 GCA_903932565.1 uncultured Hyphomicrobiales bacterium | reverse complement strand
GGCTTTGTCGTACCAGGGCGTTGCAGGCGAAACATATCCCGGCATCGCAACGCGATCCGCAATGCCGAGCGACATGGCGAGGTCGGCAAGTGCAGCGCCCTCCGATCCTTCGCCGACGAGCGCCAAATGCACGTTTGGCGTCTTCAGGGCAGCGAACGCCTTGAGCAGCAAGTCAAAGCTCTTCACGCTCTGCAGGCGGCCAACCGCCAGCACCAACGGCGCGCGACGCTGCAAGTCAGCCCTGGTGGGGCTGACGAAATCCGCATCGATCTCGATTGGGTTGTGAATGCAAATCGTACGCGCGCGGTCGGCATGAAAGCGCGCCACCAGATCGTCACGCAGGGCCTGCGAAACTGCGATTGTCGCGCCCAACACGCGGCTCGATATGGGCAGGGCGAAGTAGCCGAGGCGGCTGAGGAGGCCGGGCTCCACTTCATAAAACCCATGCAATGTCTGGATGGTTCGACCCCATGCGCCTGCCAGCAACGACGCGCAAAACATTTTGAAGTTCGACGCCGCGAGTGCCGACATCACGATGTCCGGCCGCGCCTGCCGGATCAACTTTGCAAGATTGAGGATGCTGGACGCGTGGCCAGTGCCGACATTGACGAGTTCAACGGAGCTGTCGAGAAAGCCCTTGTTCTCGGACGCTTCTCTGTCGGTTGCTAACATCACCACATGGCCGCGCCGCGCCAGGCCAGAGGCCAGCAGCGCGAACACGCGCTCGGCACCGCCGCCCGCCAGGGCATGGGTATAAAAAATGATTTTGCGCGGTTGCGCCAAGCGCCTTCTCCCTGGCCTTGAAAACGAGACCACTGGCGCACGAATCGCTGCGCCGACTGAGCCCGTGTCATCGATGCCGCGAGGCAGTGGGCGATGTCCAGCTTTTGACGGCTTTACGTTGTGGGTGCGGATCGCCTGCGACGGCGCGCTTCTGCCAGCCAGCCCGCCACAACGCTGCCGAGCAGGGCTGCGACGCCAGCAAAGCCGATCGCAAGCGGCGCGACGCCAACGCCGGTGACGATGCTCGCACCTGTGCGGTGGATGCCGATGTAATCACCGCCGCCATAGACCGGGCTGTCGCCCATCGCGACCAAACGCGGCAGTGTGATCGCGTTTTCTACAGCTGAAGACGCCAGTCGTCGCACCGTCCCGCCGGTGGTTTCCACAAGCGGTCGCAGTTGCTCCGTCGTGGATACGACCTCCTGATACTCGCGCGGGTTCTCAGGACCCACGTTGGCGAGCGCTGACAGCTCGCCATCGTCAACGCGATACAAGCCGAGCTCGCTGGCCTCGATGTGACCCGACCACAGGCCCGGTGCACCTGCAGCAAGATCGAGGGTCTGCGTTTTCCCCGATGGCGCGGTGATGGTCACGGGCTTGGCCGTCGCCTTCAATGTCTGGCGCTGAAGGGTGAGGGACTTGCCACGCACGCTGGCGCGCAGGGCTTCTTCCTCAAGTTCTGGCTCTTTCATGAGCCAGTGCCCAAGGCGTCGCAGCAGGTCGATATGTGGTCCGCCACCGTCAAATCCGCGCGCCCAGAGCCACATCTGATCGCTCAGCAACAACGAGACGCGTCCCTTGCCCTCGCGCGACAGCACCAGCAGTGGTCGCTTGTCAGCACCTGTCAGAACGGGTGTTCCCCGGATCGTGTCGCCCGAGATTTGGCGAAACCAGTCACTCCAGGCCGGTGGCGTCTGGTCTGCGCCCTGCAGCCCGCGCGTCACCGGATGCTTGCGCCCGTCATCCGAAACGGTGGCGCGAAACGCCCGCTCGATCAGCTGGCCATTGGGGCGGACCGGCGAAATTTGACCCAGTGGCGAAAAGAAAAGGCCGTCGGGTCCGGAGAAATCGGGCCCAGCTGCCAGCAGCAGCGCGCCGCCATCGCGAACGTAGTTCACGATATTTTGGAAATAGATCGGCGGCAGGATCGTCTGGTTGGAGTAGCGGTCAAAGACGATCAGGTCGAAATCATTGATTTTTCGACCAAACAGATCGGCGGTCGGAAAGGCAATCAGCGACAATTCATTGATCGGTGTTCCGTCCTGCTTTTCGGGCGGCCGCAGGATCGTGAAGTGGACAAGATCCACGTTCGGATCGGACTTCAGGAGATTGCGCCACGTGCGCTCACCTGCATGGGGCTCGCCTGACACCAGCAAAACCTTCAGCTTGTCGCGCACGCCTTCGATAATTGCGACGGCCTTGTTGTTGATGGCCGTCAGCTCGCCCGGCAGGACCGGCACTTCGAACTCGATGACATTGGCCCCGCCATGCGCGATGCGCACCGGCACCTTGATGATCTGGCCCGGGCGGCCATCAAATTTGGCAATATCCACGCCGTCGCGCCGCACGACAAGATTGACAGGTTCGCCATGGTCATCGCTGTCGAGAACCCGTAGGCTGACGGTGAGATCCTTGCCGACAATTCCAAACCGTGGCGCTTCCACAAGCTCAATTCGTCGGTCGCGTTCACCCGCATGGCCGGTGATCAGCGCATGGACAGGCGCCTTGAACCCGAGTGCGTCGGCTGATGAGGGAATGTCATGGACAATTCCGTCCGTGACGACGATCACCCCGCCGACCCGCTCCGCGGGCACGTCTGCCAGTCCTTCGCGCAGGGCGGCAAACAGCTTCGTGCCATCTGAATCTGCGTTCGTTTGCCCAGCGTCAAAAATGCGTGTTTCAATATTGCCCAGCAATGCCAGGCTTTTTTCAAGAGCCGCACGCGCCTGATCGGTCTGGTCTGTGCGCTCGCCGATACTTTGGCTGCCGGATCGATCAAGCACAACAGCAACGACGTCTTTCAACGGCTGACGCTCTTCGCGCACAAGCGCCGGATCAAACAAGGCCAGCAGGATCAGGGCAAACCCGAGGAACCGTAGCCACGTTCCGCGACGGCGTGTCCAGAGACCCAGCCCGATCACCAGCACAGCGCCCAAGCTCAGCGTGGCGAGTAGCCAAACCGGCAGAAGCGGCGATAACGCGATGCTGAAATCGCTCAATGGGCGAGCCTTTCCAGAAGATCGCGCACATGCACCTGATCGGCTTTGTAATTACCGGTCAGCGTGTACATGACAAGGTTGATGCCAGCGCGGATTGCCAGTTCGTGCTGACGCGCGCCGCCGGGGATCAACGGGTAGAGCGGCACTCCATTTCGGTCCGACGCCCACCCGGCTGCAAGGTCGTTTGAGGTGATGACGATGGGCGAGACATCGTCGCCCGCGCGCGCCGGGCGCTTTGTCGGATCGCTCAAATCGGTTGGGGCAAGGGCCTCAATCCATGTCTGTCCGATCGTGGTGCGGCCGACAAAACCATCCAGAAGATAGAAT
>CAIZGQ010000591.1 GCA_903932565.1 uncultured Hyphomicrobiales bacterium | reverse complement strand
ATGGTGATGAACAGAGCATAGACCACGGCAACACCGGCGGCCTCTGTTGGCGTGAAAACGCCGCCGTAAATTCCGCCGAAAATGACAAAGATCGTGCCGATGGACCAGCTCGCATCCTTCGTCGCCGTACGGATCGTCGACCAGCGTTCGCCCTGTGTTAAAGGCACATTTTTGGCTTTTGCGTAGACCATGACATAGACCGCATCCACCGCGCCGATTAGCAGACTTGGCAGAATACCAGCCGTGAAGAGAGCGATGGCTGATTGTTGGGCGACCATCGAATAGATGATCATCGCAATTGATGGCGGAATGACCACAGCAATCGCGCCAGACGACGCAATGAGCCCTGCCGAGAAGCTCTCATTGTATCCGCTCTGGCGCAGGGATGGATAAATCATCCGCCCCACGGCGACGACCGTGCCCACAGCTGTGTGCGTCATGGCGCCGAAGACTTCCGATGCTGCAACCGTGGTGACGCCCAGCGATCCACGAACGCCGCCAACCAGCGACATGATCCACACCACGATGCGGCGCGCGACGCCACCTTGCGCCATGATCTCGCCTGCCAGCACAAAAAACGGCACGGCCAGAAGGGGAAAACTGTCGAGGCTGCCAAACATGTAAATCTGGATGCCGCTTGTGGGTGCGCCCGAGACGAGAACGATGGCAATGCACGTGACGAACAGAGCCAGAAAAATTGGCACGCCGACAATCAAAAGAATCGCTGGCAGACCGAAAAAAAGAAAGCTGTTCAACATTCCCAAAGGTCCTTTGATCGTCAGTGCCGGGCTTCATCGGCGGAGGTGCGCCAATGACCACTCACGAGCCGACAAACGACCAGAAACGCCATGATTGAAAGGCCGATGGGAATGACAAGTTGTGGAATATAAAGCGGGATATCCGCCGCCATGCTGCGCTGATCAAAGGCATGAAGCTGACGGATGACTGGCCACGCAAAAGCAACAAGTGCAATCGCAGTTATGACAAGTAAAAGTTCAGAAAATAGATTCAATGCGGTTTGCAGTGGCTTTGGCATCAGGCGCAAAAACACATCCATGCGAATGTGCGAGCCGTTCCAGGTGGAAACGCCAGCGCCAAAGAAAACGCAACCCACCATTAAAAACAGCATCACTTCCTCAGCCCAATCAATGGAATCATGCAGCGAGTAGCGCGCGACAATGTTGCAAAAGTTCAGGATCACAGAGCCAGACAGGGTGACGACGCCAAGGGCCGTGATGATGAGAACAAGCGGACGCACAACGCGCGAAAGCGGGCCGTTCATGCTGTCATTTCCCTCCGCAGCGGCGCGCGGGTGGAATCCTCTACGCCGCTGATGCTAGAGTTCAGGTTAGCGGCCGCCGCGCCCGCGTCAATAGAGCTCGGGCATGAGAAAGCGCTTTGTTGGTTGGCGAAGGCGAGTTTGTTTCCAGACGCCGAATGTTCATGCAGCAAAACGGATCATTCTGGCAAAACCAAACGCGTTATGGCTAATTAACCGGCGAAATATATTCCGTTTTGCTTTGATAAAATGGCAGCAAAGTCATAGCCTTGCTGGGTGTGTTGGATGCGCAGATGCGGTGTCACTCGTCCCGGGGAATGACTGCAATCGACGATTTTTCTCGACCCTTACGCATGTGAGTGGGTCGCACGGAGTTTGCTATGCATCATGATTACAAACTCGTGTCCGGTGGACGTGTGCTGGATCTGGATGGTGATCTCGATCAGCCTGCGGTTGCCGACATCCTGATTGAGGAGGGTCGTATCCTTGCGGTTGGTCCGGAAGCCACGCAGCGCGCTGCCCAGATCGGGACGATCACGCGTCTTGATGCAACGGGCCAGTTGATCATCCCCGGTTTGGTCAACGCCCATTACCATTCGCATGATACGCTACTGCGCGGTTTGCTTGAACAGATGCCGATGGACATCTGGTCGCTTTACAGTAATCCGGGTCGCTTCAGCCGGATGGAAGATCGCGATATGCACCTTCGCACCCTTGTGGGTGCCGCAGAATGTCTGGGCAAGGGCATCACCACTGTTCAGGATATGGTGACGATTGTCGGTGCTGACGCTGCGCATGTCTCCCAAGTCGAGTCCGCCTATGCGCGTTCGGGGATTCGCGTAGTGCTGGGAATACAAGTTGCGAATGTGGACTCGTTGAAGTCCATCGCATTCTGGAATGAGTTACCGGTCGACGTTCAGGCATCCTTGCCGAAAGGCTCTGATCCAGCGGCACTCCAGGACCTTTTGGAAACGTTGTTGTCGCGCGGTGGCACGCAACGTCTGACCTTTGGATTGGCACCATCTGCGCCGCAACGTTGTTCCGATGATGTGAT
>CAIZGQ010000590.1 GCA_903932565.1 uncultured Hyphomicrobiales bacterium | reverse complement strand
TATGTGCCGCAGGTCGGCATTATCAACCCCGGTGAATTTGCGCCGACCAACTCGATTGAAGCTGTGATCTGGGTGGCGGTGGGTGGTCGCGGCACGCTGGTTGGTGCTGCGCTCGGCGCCATCATCGTCAACTTCGGCAAAACCTATTTCACCGGTGCTCTGCCAGAATACTGGCTGTTTGCCCTGGGTCTTTTGTTCATCGTGGTGACGCTGTTCATTCCCAAGGGCATCATCGGCCTGGCCCAGCAATGGACCAACCAGCGCAAGCAGGCGCGCGCGCAAGCCAATCGCAACGCGCCGTCTGCGGCAGAGTGAGATGAGATGCGAAGTGAGATGAGATGATGGAAAGCTCGATCCCGCTGCCGCCCAGCGACAATGATCCCAACTTCGTCAGGATGCCGCCAAGCCCCAACGCGCACCTGCTGACAAGCTCTTTGCTCTATCTCGACAATGTGCAGGTGTCGTTTGATGGCTACCGCGCATTGCGGGGTCTTTCCATGGTGCTCGCACCCGGTGAGATGCGCGCGATCATTGGCCCCAATGGTGCTGGTAAAACAACGATGATGGATGTCATCACCGGGAAGACGCGGCCGGATTCCGGCGACGTTTATTTCGGCGGGACGCAGGACCTCACAACACTGGATGAAGCCACGATTGCCGAGCTGGGCGTTGGTCGCAAATTTCAAAAGCCGACGACGTTCGAAAGCCACACAGTCGAGGACAATATCCTCCTTGCGCTCAAAGCGCCGCGCAGTGCGTTTGCGACGTTGTTCGGTAAGCCGCCACCACGCGAGCGCGCGCGCATTGATGAAATTCTGACAACCACGCGCCTGACCGATCATCGTCACCGTCTGGCCGCCGACCTCTCGCATGGCCAGAAGCAATGGCTTGAAATCGGCATGCTGCTGGCACAGGACCCAAAACTCCTGCTGGTGGATGAGCCGGTCGCCGGCATGACAGATGCGGAGACCGCCCAGACGGCCGAGTTGCTGCGCGAGATTGCGCGAGATCATTCCGTCGTTGTTGTCGAGCATGACATGACCTTCGTGCGCGATCTTGGCGTCAAGGTGACGGTGCTGCACGAAGGCGCTGTCCTGGCCGAAGGGGCGCTCGACGATGTGAGCGCGGACCCGCGTGTCATCGAAGTTTATCTCGGGCGGTGAGATTGCCATGTTGAGCGTCGAATCCATCGATCTGTTTTATGGCGCGGCCCAGGCCCTGCGCTCCGTATCACTGACCGCGCAGGCCGGGCGCGTCACCTGCGTCATGGGCCGCAATGGGGTTGGCAAAACCTCGCTGCTGCGGGCGATTGTCGGGCATCAGCCCGTCGCGTCGGGCAAGATCATGTGGGACGGCGAAGACGTGGCGAAGCTTGCCCCGCATCAGCGTTCGCGCCGTGGCATTGCTTATGTGCCCCAGGGCCGCGAGATTTTTCCGTTGTTGAGCGTGCGTGAAAATCTTGAAACCGGCTTCGCACCGCTCAAGCGCAAAGATCAATATGTGCCACAGGAGATCTTTGATCTCTTCCCTGTGCTGAAGGACATGATGGGCCGTCGTGGCGGCGATCTCTCCGGCGGACAACAGCAGCAATTGGCGATTGGCCGCGCACTGGTGACACGCCCCAAGCTTCTTGTGCTGGATGAGCCCACCGAAGGCATCCAGCCCTCGATCATCAAGGACATCGGTCGCGCCATCGAATATCTGCGCAGCAAGGGCGAGATGGCGATTGTGCTGGTCGAACAATATTTCGAATTCGCCCGCGATCTGGCAGACGATTTTGCCGTGATGGATCGCGGTGCCGTTGTGCTGGCCGGGGACAAGGCGTCCATGGTCGAAAAGGACGTCCGCGCTCATATGTCGGTGTAAACGTTGATGGCGCAGGATGGGCACGACGAGCAAAACGGGGAGCGCACAGCGGTGAGCGAGGCGCTTGTTCCCGCCCATGCCCGGGCGTCCGGTGAAGTGCGAGCCGAGTTTGTGTCGAGCTCCGGCCGCACACAGGCGGCGCGCGTCTATCAGGCCGGCGGATTGCGCCTGAGTTTTCCCCATGTCACCCGCGGCTGCGAGGGTGTCATCGTCAACACGGGCGGCGGGGTCGCGGGCGGCGATCAGGCGAAATTCAGCTTTGATGTTGGCACCGATTGCGACGTGACGCTGACGACGCAGGCGGCTGAAAAGATCTATCGCGCACAATCACAGGGGCAAGATCAGGAAGCCCGTATTGAGGTCTCGCTGCGGGTGGAAACGGGCGCGGCGCTCGAATGGCTGCCGCAGGAAACCATCCTGTTCGACAAGGCGCGTCTCGTGCGTCGGCTGGATGTGGATGTAGTGGCGGATGCCTCCGTCACACTGGTGGAAAGCGTTGTCTTCGGACGGCTCGCCATGGGCGAGATCAATACCACCGGGCTGCTGCGGGATCGTTG
>CAIZGQ010000589.1 GCA_903932565.1 uncultured Hyphomicrobiales bacterium | reverse complement strand
TCAACGCCACGGTATCGGCTCGTCCATCTGCCTCGACTGACCCCTTGGCGGAACCGCGCGCAGGTGTCATTTTGGGATATGCCTGTCTAGCAGCCTGTCGGACTTAACACCCTGACTGGTCAATGATAGAATCCGGGCTATCGCTTTGGCTTATGGATTGCGCGGATATGAGCAACTTTCGCCCGATTGACCGCGACACGGGATTTTTGTTGCCGCCATCGGTGGATGAATGGCTTCCGGAACGTCATTTGGCGCGTTTTGTGGTGGAGGTGATCGAGGGATTGGACGTCTCGGCGATGAGCAAGAGCTATCGCGGCGCTGGTTCATCATCTTATCACCCGTCGCTGCTTTTGGGCATTCTGGTTTACGGTTACGCCACCGGGGTGTTTTCGAGCCGCAAGCTGGAACGGGCGACGTATGATTCGGTGGCCTTCCGCTTCGTCGCGGCCAACGAGCATCCCGACCACGATACGATCGCGGCGTTTCGGCGGAGGTTTCTCAAGGACATCGAGGGGCTGTTCGTTCAGGTTCTGCTTCTGGCGCGCGAGATGGGCATGCTGAAGATGGGCACGGTGGGTCTGGACGGGACAAAAGTTCACGCCAACGCCAGTCGCCACAGCGCACTTTCCTATGAGCACGCGGGCAAGATCGAAGCGCAGTTGAAGTCCGAGGTGGCCGATCTCATGGCCAAGGCGGAGGCTGCGGATCAGGCGGACGTTCCCGATGGCATGTCGATCCCTGTGGAATTGGCGCGGCGCGAGGAGCGTCTGGCGAAGATTGCCGAGGCACGGGCGAAGATCGAGGCGCGGGCCAGGGAGCGCTTCGAACGCGAGCGGGCGGAGCATGAGGCCAGGATGGCGGCGCGGGCGGCAAAGACTGCGGCCACTGGCAAGAAGCCCGGGGGCAAGCCGCCCGAGCCTCCGACCGAGGGGCCTTTGCCATCGGACCAGATCAATCTGACCGACGAGGAATCGCGTATCATGCCGATCGCGGGCGGTGGTTTTGACCAGTGCTATAATGCCCAGGCCGCCGTTGCGGCAGGGAGCCTGCTGGTGGTGGCGGCCAAAGTGGTTCAGGCCCCCACCGACAAACAGCAGCTTGAACCGATGCTTGGCGTGCTCAAGGATTTGCCCGATGCGATCGGCCAACCCGATACGCTTCTGGCCGACAACGGCTACTTCAGCGCCGCAAACGTGGCGGCCTGCGCGGCGGCGGGAATTGAACCGTTGATCGCCACCGGCCGCGAAGTCCATCATCCGTCGCTCGATGAGCGCTTCGCCGCCGCTCCTTCCGCGCCTGTCGATCCCACCCCGGTCGAGGCCATGACCCATCGCCTGCGCACGCCCGAAGGCAAAAAGCTCTACGCCTTGCGCAAGCAGACCCCGGAACCGGTCTTCGGCATTATCAAATCGGTGATGGGATTCCGCCAATTCGGGCTGCGCGGCATCGACAATGTCCAGGGCGAATGGAACTTGGTGACCATGGCCTGGAACGTGAAGCGCATGTTCGCCTTGAACCTGGCGACCTGACCCAAGTCGAGAGCCGTGAATGCCAAAAATGGCGCACCCACCGCTGCCGCATCAACCTTCGACAGCGCCATCACGCACCTATTCCAGTGCGTTCAGCGGAGCGGCCTTCCATGGTACTCGGGCAAAAGCCTGAGTCCGACAGGCTGCTAGTGCGCTGAGTGATGAGACGATGGCGGACATCCGGACGCGGGCGATCAGCCAGGCTGGCTTGCAAGCCTGACCGTGCCACGTTTTCGCTTAACACGCGCCGCAGCCGACGATCTGACAGCCATTTTTCTGGAAGGCATAGGGCAGTTTAGCTTGCCGCAGGCTGACGCCTATCACGAAGGGCTGAGCGCGATTTTCGCGTTTCTCGCGGACTATCCCCGTGCCGCGCGCTTGCGAGAGGAGATCTCGCCGCCTGTCCGCGTGCATTCCTGCAAGGCCCACCTGGTGATTTATGATGTGGGAGATGAGGACGAGGTCATTATTCTGCGTGTCCGGCATGGTCGGGAAGATTGGATGTCCTCGAATTACGATGGTTAGCCGTGGCGAGATAAGCTCTGGCGGCCAATCCGCAGAGATCCCCGCCCCACTTGGCACTTCTCCTGACGACCAGTTTACGTCGTTCACATCTGCACCCGTAAACGTCGGATTTAGCCGAAACCGGTCGATCGCCGAGAACAAAGCAGAAGGTCAGCAAAGCGCCCTAATGTCGGTCATTCGCTCGCTTGCGAGCTCAGCTCGAAAGCGGACTGCCGCGCCAATTCCATATACTGGTA
>CAIZGQ010000588.1 GCA_903932565.1 uncultured Hyphomicrobiales bacterium | reverse complement strand
GATTGCGCACCGGACATCTCCAACCAATATCGGCCTCTATTTACTATCCGTGGTGACCGCGCGGGATTTTGGCTGGATTGGTGCGCTTCAAACTGTCGAGCGGCTTGAAGCCACGCTGACAACGATGGAAACGCTTGAACGATTTCGGGGCCATTTTTACAATTGGTACGATACGCGGACTTTGCGCCCCCTGGCACCCGAATATGTGTCCTCGGTCGATAGCGGAAACCTGGCGGGTCACCTGATCGCGATGAGCAATGCCTGCAACGAGATGTTGCAAGACCCGCTTGACGAGACGTGCTGGCGCACAAGTGTTCAGGATCATCTGGCATTGCTGCGTGAAGCTCTTTGCGACAGCCAGGGGGCATTGCAGTTTCATCTTGCAGAGGCGCCCGTCTCATCCGCAGTCGACACAATCCAAGCGCATCTTGAAAAGACACAGACCAATCCGGCTGATCGCCTGCAATGCCTGGTTGCGATAATCGGGGCCATCGCCAGACTTGACGTGAGCGTTCAAAACCTGCCGCCCTCGGGCAACCCAGATATGAGAGCGGAGCTTCTGGTCTGGATCGCGGCGCTGCACGACTGTGTTGCGGCACACATCCGCGATTTCGATGAGCTCATGCCATGGGCAGCAGCTGCGTTTGCAGTGGCACGCAAGGACCTCGGTCTTGATCTGCTGATAAGTGCCCCATCTGTCGCCAAGTTGCCCGGCCAATGCGCTGCCTTTCTGAACGTGCATGCTGCGCGTTCAGCCGATGCGGTTTTAACGCCCGATCAGGCCGCACTGATCGATGCCGTCCGGCAATCCTTGGACGCGTCGACACGTTTCATGGGCCGCCTGCGCAATGTGACGTCGCGCTCAAAATCCCTGTTTGACCAAATGGAATTTGGTTTTCTATACGATCCCGATCGGCAATTGCTGTCGATTGGATATCGCCGGGAAAGCGGCGCACTGGATTCCAACTTCTATGACCTGTTGGCCTCAGAAGCACGTTTGGCGAGCTTCATCGCCATTGCAAAAGGCGACATCCCCGCCAAGCACTGGTTCCGGCTTGGACGCACGATGACACCCATCGATGGTGGGTCCGGCCTGATTTCCTGGTCGGGATCGATGTTCGAATATCTAATGCCATCGCTGGTCATGCGTGCGCCTGCGGGCAGCTTGCTTGAACAGACAAATCGCCTCGTTGTGTGGCGGCAGGTTGAATACGGCGCGCAGCTTGGCATCCCATGGGGAATGTCGGAATCGCAGTTCAATGCAAGGGATATTGAACAGACTTATCAATATTCAAGTTTTGGCATTCCTGATCTTGGTTACAAACGGGGGCTCAGCGAAAGTTCCGTTATCGCTCCTTATGCCAGTGGGCTGGGGGCTATGGTGCTGCCCGTCGCAGCGCTTAAAAATTACGAAAAGATTGCTGCTCTTGGTGGGCGTGGCGCATATGGCTGGTACGAGGCGCTCGACTTTACGCGAGCCAGGCTGCCTGAAGCTGTAAAATTCGTGATCTTGCGGGCTTACATGGCCCATCACCAGGCCATGACTTTGGTGGGCATCGCGAATGCGCTGCAGGATGGCCGCATGCGGGAACGGTTCCATGCCGAGCCCATCATGCAGGCAGCCGAATTGCTGCTTCAGGAGCGCATGCCACGCGATATCGCTTTGGCACGACTTCCGTCCGAAAAGTCGGATGACGCCGAACTCGCCATCCGGGAACCGACGACGCAACGCAGCTACGTGTCGGCACATGCGCAAACGGTCCAGACCCAAATCCTGTCAAACGGCAGCTATTCAGCGATGCTCACAACCACGGGCGCTGGATATAGCCGTTGGCGCGATATCGCGATCACCCGTTGGCGCGAAGACGCGACACGCGATAACTGGGGCGCTTTCATATTTCTACGGGATGTCGAGCGTGATCATGTTTGGTCGGCTGGGTTTCAGCCAATTGTCGCGGAGGCAGAAAGTTACGAAGTCAACTTCTCCGAACATCGCGTTGAAATAATTCGACATGACGGCGACATAACAACGACGCTTGAAATTATGGTGTCGCCTGAAGATGAGTGCGAGGTTCGCAGGGTTTCTTTGGTCAATCACGGCACGCGCAGCCGTCATATCGATGTGACATCTTACGCGGAGCTCTCCCTGACGCGGCAGGCTGATGATGTGGTGCATCCTGCATTTGCAAAACTGTTTGTTGAAACCGAGTTTGACCAAAACCTTGGCACGCTTCTGGCCACCCGGCGCCAACGCTCGGATGATGATCCACTAGTCTGGGCTGCCCAGCTGACGGTCGTCGAGGGCGATTGGACCGGCGATATCGAATTCGAGACGGATCGCGCGCGGTTTATCGGGCGTGGGCATGACATCCGGTCGGCCGCTGCCATGACCGGTGGCCTTCGGTTATCCAACACTGCAGGCGCGGTGCTTGATCCGATCTTCAGTTTGCGTCGTCGCGTAACGCTGAAACCAGGCGCGACAGCGCGCGTGGCGTTCTGGACGATTGTTGCAACATCGCGTGATGCCGTGCTGGCAGTCGCTGACAAACACAGGGATGCCAGCGCCTTTGACAGAGCGATGGCGCTCGCCTGGACTCAGGCCCAGATTCAGTTGCGCCATCTTGGCATCACCTCGGATGAGGCGCATCTGTTTCAGCGTTTGGCCAGTTGTGTTCTTTACTCGGATCCGGCGCTGAGGCCGAGCAGCGACCTGATCAAGTCGGGATTGCGCAAGGTCTCCACGCTCTGGGCACACGGAATTTCGGGCGACCGTCCGATCCTCCTGATGCGCATCAATGGCAGCGAGGACCTGGATCTGGTTCGTCAACTGCTGCGCACCCATGAATATTGGCGATTGAAGCTGCTGGCTGTCGATCTGGTTATCCTGAATGTCCAGGCTTCCTCCTATATCCAGGACCTTCAATCGTCGATCGAGGCGCTTGTCCGCATCAATCAGCCAGCGCCTGCTGTCTCTCGCGCAACGGTTCTTGGCGCGATCTTCGTGCTGCGCGTGGATCTCATCACACCAGAGGTTCACGATCTCCTCTTCGCAAGTGCCCGCGTTGTCCTGCGTGGGGATCGCGGAACGCTTGCAGAGCAATTTAAAAGAACACGAGATCTTATGCCCGCAAAGCGGCTTTTAACGCCGCTTGCTCGCTCGTCTGTAAAGTCGCGTGTCAAATCTGAAAGACCGCAGCCAGGTCCACCGCGTGAATTCTATAATGGGCTCGGCGGATTCATCAATGACGGCCGTGATTATCTGACAATTCTGCACGATGATGAGCGGACCCCGGCCCCCTGGATCAATGTGATTACAAATCCGTCGTTCGGATTTCATGTGTCGACCGATGGAAGTGGCTTCACGTGGTCGATGGACAGCCAGCAAAACCAGCTGACACCCTGGTCGAATGATCCGGTCGGAGATGCCCCGGGAGAGGTGATTTATGTGCGAGATGCTGACACCGGGGAGCTTTGGGGACCGACCGCGCTTCCAATTCGCGAAACCAGTTCGTCCTATTCCATCCGGCATGGGCAGGGCTTCAGTCAGTTCGATCACACATCGCACGGCATCGCACTTAAACTCATGCAATTCGTTCCAATTGATGACCCGGTCAAGATCTTGCGCTTGACGATTTCGGACTTATCCGACCGGCCCCGGCATTTATCTGTGACAGCCTATGTGGAATGGGTCCTGGGACGAACGCGCACCATCACGGCGCCTTTTATTGTGACCGAGATCAATCCACAGACCGGTGCTTTGTTTGCCCAAAATCCCTGGAGCGATGAGTTTGGCGAGCGCATCGCGTTTGCTGATCTTGCTGGAACGCAAACCTCCTGGACCGGCGATCGGAAGGAGTTCGTCGGTCGTGAGGGCTCGCTTGAGCGTCCGCTTGCTCTTGGATCAGGAGCACCGCTGTCGAACCGCACAGGTGCGGGTCTTGATCCATGCGGGGCTTTGCAGGCACAGGTCTTCCTCAAACCGCTGGAGACGCGCGAAATCGTGTTTTGCCTTGGTCAGACGGGCTCAAGGAGCGAGTCCGTCGCCCTGGTTGAGAAATACCGCCACGCTGATCTTGATGCTGCGCTGGCAGCTGTCACGGAGCAGTGGGACCAGGTCCTTGATGTTGTTCAGATCAAAACCCCTGACCGCGCTCAGGATATTCTTGTGAACCGTTGGCTCACCTATCAGACCCTTGCGTGCCGTGTGTGGGCCCGCACCGGTTTCTACCAGTCCAGCGGTGCTTACGGATTTCGGGATCAGCTGCAAGACGGAATGGCGTTGTGCCTGTCACGTCCGGGGGAAACGCGCGCGCATCTTCTTCGAGCCGCCGGGCGACAATTTGTCGAAGGCGATGTCCAGCACTGGTGGCTTCCAGCATCAGGAAACGGCATTCGCACACGTGTCTCTGATGATCGCGTATGGCTGCCTTACGCGGTCGCCTATTACGTGGAGGCGACAGGCGACAGCGCCGTCCTTGATGAGATAGTTCCTTTCCTGGATGGGCCCGTGTTGCAGGAGGGGGAACATGACGCGTTCTTCCAGCCAAAAATATCAACTGCAGCGGTGAGCCTGTTCGAGCATTGCGCACTCGCGCTGAATACAAGCGCCGCGACAGGCGCGCATGGTCTCCCCCTGATCGGCACAGGTGATTGGAACGATGGCATGGACCGCGTGGGTGCGGGTGGGCAGGGGGAGAGTGTCTGGTTGGGCTGGTTTGTCTATGCCGGGCTCACAGCATTTGCAGCTGTGGCGGACAGGTACGGCCGATCAGAATTTTCTGCCGCGTGGGACGACAAGGCAACGTCGCTCAAAACCGCTCTGGACCGCAACGCATGGGATGGCGAATGGTACCGGCGCGCCTTTTTTGATGACGGCGTCCCTTTGGGATCCGCAGCCAGCACCCAATGCCGCATCGATTCAATTGCGCAATCGTGGGCAGTCATTTCACGTGCTGCGGATCCCACGCGCGCCAAGCGTGCCATGGCATCGCTGAACACCTACCTGGTTCGGCCTGAGGAAAAATTGGCGTTGCTGTTCACGCCTCCCTTTGATCATCCCGTTCAAGATCCAGGCTATATAAAAGGTTATCCGCCGGGAATTCGCGAAAACGGCGGCCAGTACACGCACGCTGCGGCGTGGGCTGTGATGGCATTCGCGGCACAGGGCGATGGTGACAAGGCTTATGAACTTCTGACAATTATGAATCCGATCTCGCATAGTGATAGTTCCGCCGCCATGCAGCGCTACAGGGTTGAACCTTACGTGGTGTGTGCCGACATCTATTCCGAGAAACCGCATTGTGGCCGCGGCGGCTGGACCTGGTACACGGGATCAGCAGGATTGATGTACCGTGGCATTGTGGAAAGCCTTCTGGGCTTCCGCGTTCGTGGAAACACTCTATGTCTTGATCCGTGTATCCCGCACAGCTGGCCACGTTTCGAACTTGTCTATCGCCATGGGACAACCCGTTACGAGATCATAGTCGAAAATCCAAAATCAGTTTGTCGTGGAATTGTGTCCTTCAAACTCGATAGCCGGGAGCTTGGTGCACATGAGGG
>CAIZGQ010000587.1 GCA_903932565.1 uncultured Hyphomicrobiales bacterium | reverse complement strand
GACGGTTGGACTTCTCACAGCGCTGCAGGGCCTTTCGCTCGTAGTGTGGGGCAGCAAGGCCTACACGCTCGAATCCTTCTCGGGTGAGTTTCCGCTTGTCTGGATGGGCCTTCGCATCCCACCGCAGGGCCTGTGGCTTGCGGCCACGACAATTTTGGTCACCTTGCTGCTCGCTTATCTGCTGGCAGGTACACGTCTTGGCCGCGCATTTCGGGCCTGCGCCGAAAATCCGGCCGCCGCGCAACTCATGGGCATCAGTGTAGGACATATGCAGCTGCTGAGCTTCGTGCTGGCGGCGGTCATCGGCGCACTGGGTGGCATCGTCATGGGGCCCATGACGTCGTTCCAGTTCGACACAGGCGGCATGTACACGATTTTCGGTTTTATCGCGGCCATCATTGGCGGCATTGGATCACCGCTGGGGGCCGTCGTCGGCGGGTTGCTGCTGGGCATCGCCACACAGCTCGCAGCCGCGTATGTCTCGTCGCTGTTCAGCAACGCGCTCGCACTCTTGCTGCTCCTGACGATTCTGCTGTGGCGGCCCAGAGGCCTGTTTTCCGGCGGCCCCGCGCGCCGCGAGGATGTGCGCGAAATCGGTGGCATTCAGCGTGCCGTGGTGCGTCTGCAGCGCAAGCCTGCGCTGATCCTTGCCGCTGCTGGCGCCGTGTCCCTGCTCGGCATCATGCCCCTGAGCCTGCAATCCTCAAGTCTGATGGGATCCATCACCATCACCGCGATCCTTTATATCGCCGTCCTCGGGCTTGATCTGCTGATGGGCTTTGCCGGCCTCGTGTCGCTTGGCCAGGGCGCTTTCATGGCCATCGGTGGCTACGCAGCCGGTGTCCTGTCGGTCAATTACGGCCTGCCGCCACTTGTCGGACTTCTCGTGGGGCTCGCCATGTCGCTCGTCTGCGCGTTGCTGCTGGCGGTGGCAACCATGAGCTTGCGCGGGCTGCATCTTGCCATTGCAACGCTCGCCTTCGGGCTTCTGGTCGATTCCCTCGCCGTCGGTCTTGAGGACCTCACCGGTGGCCCTTCGGGTCTTGTCGGGATTCCCTCTTTTTCTGTCGGCAGCTTTTCGTTCAACACGCCGCTGCGAAACTTTTACCTCATCGCAGGTCTCGTGACCGTGGCGCTTGCCCTCCTCAGCTTTGGCGTTCGCGCCGGCTTTGGTCGCGCCCTTCTTGCCATCCGCGCCGATGCCCTCGCCGCCTCGGCGCTGTCCATTCACGTGCGCAAATACCGCATCATCGCGTTTTGCATGAGCGCGGCGCTGGGCTCAATTGCTGGCAGCCTCTACGCGTTTTATTTCCACTTTCTGTCGCCCGACATGGTCGGCACGCCGCTGTCACTGCAAATGCTGGCGATGGTGATGATTGGTGGCGAAGGCACCTTGATCGGACCGCTTGTCGGCGTGGCCTTGCTGACGCTGCTGCCGACGCTCATCCAGCCCCTCGCGCTCTACAAGACGTTTGGCAGTGGCATGCTGCTGGTGGTCGTCTCGCTGTATTTGCCAAGCGGCATCTTTGGCTCTCTCGGCAACTGGGTCTCGCGCAGCCAGGCTGCACCGGTGGGACCAGACCTCGCGGAAAGCGACGTCG
>CAIZGQ010000586.1 GCA_903932565.1 uncultured Hyphomicrobiales bacterium | reverse complement strand
TCGGCTCCTGTGCCTGGGTAGCGCGTCGCCATTCACTCAAAACGTCCGCGTCTGTTTCAGACCCTTCGTAGGACGTCGCCAGCGCGCAAAAATCTGCTTGCGGCAGAAGCCGTGAACACGCCCAAACCGCCATGGCGCGAATGAGGGGCGAGGCGTCCATCAGGCGGTCCCGCAGCATGGGAACAAAGGCAAGATCCCCTGAATTGCCAATTGCAATCATCACGTTTCGCAAAAACCTGTCGCGTCCAATGCGTTTGACGGGCGAACCCGAAAACAAAGTCCGAAAGCCTGCGTCATCAAGGGCGGCAAGCATCTGCAGCGATGGCGATGTTAAATCCGCGCGCGCCTGCAGTTTGATGTCTGCTGTCGCACTTGCATATTTGTTCCAGGGGCAAACCGCGAGGCAATCATCGCAGCCGTAAATGCGATTGCCCATGGCCTTTCGAAATTCGCTCGGGATATGGCCCTTGTATTCAATTGTCAGATAGGAAATGCAGCGCCGCGCATCGAGCTTATAGGGCGCGGGGAACGCATCTGTCGGGCAGATATCAAGACACGCGTGACACGAACCGCAGTGATCTGTCTCGGGCGCATCCGGGGGTAGCTCCAGCGTTGTGAAGATGGATCCCAGAAACAACCACGACCCGAACTCGCGCGACACGAGATTTGTGTGCTTGCCTTGCCAGCCAAGCCCGGCGGCCTGCGCCAGCGGCTTTTCCATCACCGGTGCCGTGTCGACAAACACTTTCACATCGGGCGCATCGGCGTGCTGCTGCGACACCAGCCAGGACGCCAATTGCTTCAGACGGCCCTTCATCACCTCATGATAATCGCGATGGCGGGCATAGACGGAAATGCTGCCGTTGGAGTGCTGCGCAAGGCCTGACAATGGATCAGCGTCGGGTCCGTAATTGGTGCCCAGCATGATGATCGAGGCCACCCGTGGCCATAGCATGCGGGGGCTTGCGCGCCGATCCGCCGTCTCTGCCATCCAGCCCATGTCGCCATGCGCGCCGGATGCCAGCCACTCCGCCAGCCGCTGTGGCGCCTCTGGGATGGCGTCGGGCCGCACAATGCGGCAGGTCTCGAACCCCAGAGCCGCCGCGCGCGCCCGCAATGCGGCCACGAACCCGTCGGGCGTCAAAAATCCAGATCGGCGTAGGTGTCGCTCGCTGGCATGCCCGCCACGCGGTCCGACAGCAGCGTGCGAAACGCCGGGCGGGATTTCACCCGCGCGTACCAAGCCTTTGCGCGCTCGTCCTCGCTCCAAGGAACATCACCCAGATAATCAACGGCCGACAAATGCGCCGCAGCAGCAAGGTCAGCATAGCTGAGGTTGTCGCCCGCCAGCCAGTTCCGTCGGCCGGTCAGCCAGCCAATGTAGCGCAAATGGTAACGAATGTTGGTGCGGGCTGCCCGCACGGCATCCATGTCAGGCGCGCCGCCGCCCTGCTCGGGCCGCAGGAACCGCTTGTAGATCTTCTCCGTTACCAGCCAGCTGGAGACTTCAGCGAAAAACTTGATGTTGAACCACTCCACCAGGCGGCGGACTTCGATGCGCCCGGCCGGATCCTCTGGGAGCAGACGACGCTCGCCCATCGCCAGACCAAACGTCTCGTCGAGATATTCGCAAATAATTGCCGCCCCAGGGACCGAT
>CAIZGQ010000585.1 GCA_903932565.1 uncultured Hyphomicrobiales bacterium | reverse complement strand
GCGGTGCTCCCACCGGGCAACATTTTTCGTGATTTTGGCCTTGTGGCGCTTGAGCGGATCGGGCGGACGTGGCGGCTCGCCTGCGTGAGCGAAAGCATCGGTGGCCTTCAGGCAGCCGTGTTTGCCGGTATTGCGGTCAGCATAGTCGGCCGAAGTTCGGTCCTGCCGGGCATGCGAGAACTGGGCCGAAGCGACAGTTTTCCGCCCCTGCCAAAGGTCGACCTGGTGATGTTTCGGGCCGCGCGCCGACCAAACCCCGCGGCAGGTGCCTTGGCAGACTTCATCGTCCGCCATTTTGCCAATTCACACCTGGCACCGCTCTCGCGCGCGGTGCGGACACAGGCTGGCAGTGGCTCGCATGAGTAGGTGGGCGAATTAACACCAAGGCAGCCGGAATACTTCGAGGAATGGCCCGGTTACCGACGGTTAACGCAGTCCAGACTACTATGATTCAGCCAAAATTGTGACCGTACCGTAACGCTTTGGCTTGTTATCTTGTTGCAAAGTCGAAGGTGCTATAGTCCTAACTGAGTTGTAAGTCTCCTCTTTGAAAGCTCTGGTTTTATGTTGCCGGTCACGTGTACGATCATTGCAATGAATGAGGCTGATCGGATTGCCCATACAATCCAATCTGTTAATGGCCTCGTCAGCGAGGTCCTGGTGATCGATGGCGGCTCGAGTGATGATACGGTTGCCGTTTGCGAACGGCTTGGCGCCCGCGTCATACACAATCCCTGGCATGGATTTGGTCCGCAAAAGCGGCTGGCCGAAGATCAGGCGAGCCATGACTGGATCCTTAATTTAGATGCTGATGAATATTTAAGCCCCGAACTTTGTCGTGAACTTGCACAGTTGTTGAAGTCAGATATCCCAAACGAGCGGGCGTTTCGCACACGCATCCGTGTCGTCTATCCTGGGCACGACATGCCGACGCGCTTTGCGGATTATCACAACTACATCCGCCTTTATAACCGAACCAGTACGCGGTTTCGCAATAGCCTGACGCATGACGAAGTGCTGCCCACCGACGACGTGGTTCAGTTGCGGGGTGAGATTTTGCATCGTAGCTATCGCGCTGTCAGCCATATCGTGCGCAAATTTCTTGATTACGCAGAATTGCAAAAAGCGGAACGCGGTCAAACGCGAAAGATCGGCGCCCTGCGCATTGCGTTTGAGCTTCCGTTCCAATTTTTCAAATATTACATCCTTCGACGGCACGTGTTTGGCGGCCGGGCTGGATTTGTTTACGCGATGACCCTCGCGGTCTCCCGCTGGTTGCGCCTTGTGATGATTGCAGGCTGGTGAAGATGGGCGCGCGCTCAATTTTTGCGCGCTGGCGTCGGCCGACGGCTCCGTTGCAAAACTCGCAGTCCATGCTGAGCCTTATTTCGCGGTTGCTGTCCGATCAAGGCTTGCGCCATTGGAAGGGCTATGTGGCCGCTTTCGTCTGCATGGGTCTGATGGCAGCCGGCACCGCTGCGTCCGCCTGGATCATGCGCGATGTCATCAATCGCGTCTTCATCGAAAAGCAGATCAGCGCGCTTTGGATTATCGCGGGCGCACTCGTCGTCATCAGCGTGATCAAAGGGCTGGCGACCTATGGGCAGCAGGTCATCCTCGCCCATATCGCGAATGCTATCGTTGCCAATGTGCAGAACCGCATCTTCAAGAAGATGCTAAACATGAGCGTTGCCTATTACGCGGCGCGTCACTCGACGGAGTTCATCGCCCGCCAGTCGTTTGTTTCGCAATCGGCAAGCTCGGCGCTCAATCTTCTTATTACGGCTGTGTCGCGTGATACCCTCACCATGATCGGGCTTGCGACCGTCATGATCGTGCAAGATCCGCTGATGTCATTGCTTGCACTGGTGTTCATGCCAGCTGCGGTTCTGGGCACACGCAAACTTGCTGGTCGGGTCCGCAAGGTGATGATGACGGAGTTCGCGGGCTTTGCGAACCTGATGCACTCCATGGCGGAAGCGAGTCAAG
>CAIZGQ010000584.1 GCA_903932565.1 uncultured Hyphomicrobiales bacterium | reverse complement strand
GGTTCCAAATTTCATTTGTTCGCGTCAGCGCAGCGAATTCAGCATGGACCGGGTATGAAGTCCAGAAAACCAGGTTCTGTGTTTGGAGCGCCGCTCTTCCGAGCCGGGAATTGGCCGGGGAAAGCTGTGCTCTCGAAGGGCGGTACCGGACGAAATTACGCCAAGCGCTCGATACGGGATGATAAACCTCCGTTGAAAGCCCCCAAGCTGGGTGTGTTGAGAGTTTCAAAGCTTCCGGGCCGTGTTCACGTGGGCCGACTTCTGGCTGGTCCTTGCGTGATCCGCTGCGCTTTGGGTCGCTCGGGCCTGACGCACGCAAAACGGGAGGGTGACGGCGCCACCCCCATTGGGATTTTGCGAATTGAGGCGACGATGACGCGTCGCGACCGCCTATATCTGTCGGGCGGACCCACGCCGCTTGTTCCCATACGATCGCACGCAGGATGGTGCGATGATCCCGCTGCGGGCGCTTACAATAGGCCTGTCCAGCTTCCGAGCGCCTTTCGACATGAGGAGCTTTGGCGATCGGACCATGTCTACGATGTCATCATGGTACTGGACTGGAACCGGCAGTGCATTGTGAAGGGCCGGGGCAGCGCGATTTTCTTCCATCTGGCCCGCCCCGATTTTAGCCCCACGGAAGGGTGCGTTGCCATCGCGCTCACAGACATGCGACGGCTCCTGCCGCGCCTTTCGAAGACGTGCCGATTGGTGGTCACCTAAGCCGAATTATGGCGGCAAACTAGGTCGTTGGACGTTCACCAAAGATTGCAGAGCCGACACGGACGTAAGTCGCGCCCATCTCCACCGCGAGCTCGAAATCAGCGCTCATGCCCATGGACAGCTCGTTGAGGCCGTTGCGCTTCGCGATCTGAGACAAGAGCGCAAAATGTGGCGCTGCCTGTTCGTTGACGGGCGGAATGGCCATCAATCCGGAAATGCGGAGTCCGTGGACGTCGCGGCACCGCCTGAGGAAGTCGTCGACCTCCTGGGGCAGAACACCGGCTTTTTGGGGCTCGTTGCCTGTGTTCACCTGTACCAGTAGTTTTAGCGTTTTTCCCACACGCTGCATCTCATGGGCGACGGCTTCAGCAATTTTATCGCGGTCGATGGTCTGGATGACGTCAAACAGGTCGACTGCGTCGGCGGCCTTGTTTGATTGCAAAGGCCCAATGAGGTGAAGTTCCAAATCCGGAAATTTGGCCTGAAGGCCGGGCCATTTCTGTTGCGCCTCCCGAACCCGGTTTTCGCCAAACACGCGGCCACCGGCATTCAGGATCGGGAGAATGGCTTTTTCGGGCTGGGTCTTGGAGACGCAAACCAGTCGGGCAGCCTGGCAATTATGGCTGGAGACGCGCTGCGCCCGCTCGATCTTGGCATTGACGGACTGCCAGGCAGTCGCTGTCTCATATTCGATGTCAGCCATTATACATTCCTGGATGGGGACCAGCCCCAGGTTGCGGGCTTCTCCTAGCTCGTTGACCTCATATGTCAATTTATGCTCACTGCGCCGATGATCTGAACGCGGCCTGCCACAGGACCCCCAAAAAGCATGGAAATCGAACGCTATAATTCTCGGGAGACCGAACAGAAGTGGCAGCGCATCTGGGAGGAGCGCGCGACATTTTTGACCTCGAATATCGACCCCCGTGAAAAATATTATGTGCTCGAAATGTTCCCCTATCCCTCAGGGCGCATTCACATGGGTCACGTACGCAATTACGCCATGGGAGACGTCGTGGCGCGCTTCAAACGCGCCAAAGGGTTCAACGTGCTGCATCCCATGGGCTGGGACGCGTTCGGCATGCCGGCCGAAAATGCAGCGATGCAGAACAAGTCGCACCCGGCAAAATGGACCTACAGCAACATCGCAACCATGCGCGACCAGCTGAAATCCATGGGCTTGTCCATCGATTGGTCCCGTGAAATCGCGACCTGTGATCCCAGCTATTACAAGCACCAGCAGGCCATGTTTCTCGACATGGTCAAAGCTGGACTGGTCGATCGCAAAAACTCCAAAGTCAATTGGGATCCTGTTGATCACACGGTTCTCGCGAACGAACAGGTCATAGACGGACGCGGCTGGCGTTCCGGCGCACTGATCGAACAACGCGAACTGACACAGTGGTTTTTCAAAATCACGAAATACGCGGATGACCTGTTAAGCGCGCTCGATAATTTGGATCGCTGGCCTGAGAAGGTCAGAACCATGCAGAAAAACTGGATCGGCCGATCCGAAGGATTGCTGATCCGCTTCGAACTCGAAGAGAGTTCATCGACGCAGACAAAAGATATCGAAGTTTATACGACACGCCCCGACACGCTGTTTGGCGCGAAGTTTCTCGCCATCGCAGCTGATCATCCCATCGCGAAATCGCTCGGCGAAACGAATGCCGACCTGGCTGCCTTTCTTGACGAATGCCGACGCATGGGGACGTCCGTTGCCGCTCTGGAGACGGCGGAGAAAAAGGGCTTCGATACGGGCCTGCGGGTTATTCATCCTTTTGATGCCTCGTGGACGTTGCCGGTCTATGTCGCGAACTTTGTCTTAATGGACTACGGTACCGGCGCGGTATTTGGTTGTCCGGCGCATGATCAGCGTGACCTTGATTTTGCCAATGCTTACGGTCTGGGAAACACGCCCGTCATCTGTCCCCCTGACAACGATGCCAGCACCTTCTCCATCACAAAGTCCGCTTATGATGGCGATGGCGTCCTCATCAATTCGCGCTTCCTCGACGGACTGACAATCGATAGCGCAAAGAATGAGGTCGCTACACGGCTTGAGACAAAGTTGCTTGGAAACAAGCCGCAGGCGCAGCGTCACGTTCAGTTCAGGTTGCGCGACTGGGGGATCTCCCGTCAGCGGTATTGGGGATGCCCAATCCCGATCATCCATTGCGACGATTGCGGTGTTGTGCCTGTTCCAAAGAAGGATCTTCCAGTCCGTCTTCCCGACGATGTCGAGTTTGATTCGCCCGGCAATCCGCTTGACCGTCATGCGACCTGGAAGCACGTCAACTGCCCCTTGTGCGGAAAAGTTGCCCGCCGGGAAACCGACACGATGGACACCTTTGTTGATTCATCCTGGTACTTTGCGCGCTTCACCGATCCGACGAATACTGAGAATGCAACGACGGCGGCGGCAGTGAATTCCTGGCTCCCGGTCGATCAATATATCGGCGGGATCGAGCATGCGATTTTGCATCTTCTTTATTCCCGCTTCTTCATGCGCGCGATGAATGAAACCGGTTATGCTGAGATAAAGGAACCGTTTCTGGGTCTCTTCACGCAGGGCATGGTGGTTCACGAAACCTACCGCACGAACGAGGGCCAATGGCTGTCGCCCAATGACATCCGGATCGACGTTGGTGCGGGCGGACGCGTTGCACGGACTCTCGACACGAATGAGATTGTCTCAATTGGATCGATTGAGAAGATGTCAAAGTCCAAGCGCAACACCGTTGATCCGGACGATATCATCGGAAGTTATGGTGCTGACACCGCACGCCTGTTCATGCTCTCGGATTCGCCGCCCGAGCGCGACGTCATCTGGTCGGAGGAAGGCGTTCAAGGTTCCGGACGCTACGTCCAGCAACTTTGGCGATTACTCCAGGACCTGAATGCCATCGCATGTCCCGCCGGCACCGTGCCGCCAATGACATTCGGCCAGGCGGCACTGGCTGTCCGGAAGATCGCACACTCCCACCTGCTGAAAACTGAAGACTACATAGAGAAGCTTCGTTTCAACACGGCGATCGCTGAAATTCGGAAGCTGTCGAACGGGTTGATCGATGCGCTTGGATCCATCGAGGACGCCGCAATTGACGATGATCTGCGCTTCGCTTTTCGCGAATCTGCAGAAATTCTCGTCAAACTCTTTGCACCCATGATGCC
This sequence comes from uncultured Hyphomicrobiales bacterium, assembly GCA_903932565.1. Classification (GTDB taxonomy): domain Bacteria; phylum Pseudomonadota; class Alphaproteobacteria; order Rhizobiales; family Beijerinckiaceae; genus Terripilifer. The sequence goes on along the minus strand of CAIZGQ010000584.1, from coordinate 8,108 downwards.
CCATCTGGCCGAAGAGGCCTGGACACTCCTGGGCCATAGCCATCTGGTCGCCGAAAGCCCATGGCCACAGGTCGACATGTCGCTCGCGATTGCCGACACCGTCACAATGGCGGTCCAGATTAATGGTAAAAAGCGAGCTGAATTGTCAGTACCCCGAGACGCAACCTCGAAACAGCTTGAAGAAGAAGCGCTTAAGCTGGAAACTGTTATTCGTGCACTTGAGGGGCGGACCCCGAAGAAGGTCATCGTTGTCCCCCAGAGGATCGTCAATGTTGTTGTTTAATCAGACCCGATCCGACCGCCTTGTGCGCTTCGCCGTGGGGCTTGGGTTAACCCTGACCCTCTCGGGCTGCTTTCAGCCCATGTACGGGGGCTTCGAGGGAGGTCATCTGCGCGAGGAATTGTCCGCAATCAAGATTGATCCAATCTCTGATCGGCTCGGCCATTACCTGCAGAATGAGCTGATTTTCTCCTTTAACGGCTCTGGTTCAACCGTGCCGCCAAAATACAGGCTGGCCATCGAGCTGACGGAGGGCAACCAAACGCCGCTTGTTGACATCATCAGCGGACGGGCCACAGCCGGCACCGTGGTTGTTTCGGCCAATTACACTTTAACAAATATGTCAGATGGCAAAGTGATCACAAAGGGGAGTGCTGTGACCGCTGCGAGCTATGACCGCACCGGCCAGCGCTTCGCTGATGTGCGAGCCAATCGCGATGCCGAAATACGCGACGCAAAATCTTTGGCCGACCAGATCCAAACAAGGATCGCGGTTGCCATGCCGTCCAGCTGAGACTCCAGCTTGGTTGCCATTAAATCCAGTGAGGCGGAGCAATTTCTAGCAAACCCGCCGCCGCATATCTTTTTCTTTTTGGTTTTTGGCGCCAACGCGGGGCTTGTGAGTGAGCGAGCGCGGGCCCTCGTGACCGGATTTGGCGTTAGCCTGCAGGACCCATTTCAAAGCACCCGCCTGAGCGGTGATGACATTGCGTCAGACCCTGAACGCCTCGCGGATGAAGCCCACACCATTGGCCTATTTGGCGACAAGCGGCTGATATGGGTGAGTGTCGGGGCAAAAAATATTACACCGGCCTGCGAAGTCCTTTTTTCGTCCCACCCTGAGAATTGCCGGATCGTTGTTGAAGCGGGAGCGTTAAAGAAAGATGCTCCCCTCCGAAAACTTGCCGAGCAACAAAAAACTGCTGTCGCAGTAGAGTGCTATCCTGACGACGCGTCGAGCCTCCTGCGAATGGTTGATCGCGAGACAAAAGCAGCCGGCTTCGACCTTCAGGGACCTGTTGGCGAGCTTCTGGTGAGTCTGATGGGCGACGATCGGTTGGCCGCCAAAGCAGAGTTAGAAAAGCTTCTGCTGTATTGCCACGGTCGGTCGGAGATTGGTTTTGACGACATTCTCGCCTGTATCGCAGATGCCACGGTCATGGCGATGGACGATGCTGTTGGAGCTGCCTTTTCAGGTAAGATTGGCACGCTTGATGAGATCTTAACGCGCAGCTTCGACACGGGCATGGACGCTGGGACACTCCTTGGCCAGGCCCTGCGCCACGCAATCGTGCTTCACCGGGCAAAGCTTGAATCCGAAACTGGCCGCTCGATCGAGCAAGCACTCGAACGCACAACCTGGGGTCCACCACAGGCGCGCCGCGAGATGGCCACCCAGGCCAAGAACTGGACCACGGGCGGGTTAAGCCGGGCCATTGAGATTTTGGCGGAGGGAGTGCGCCGAACGAGACGCGACCCGAACCTTGCGGCGCCGCTCGCGGCACGAGCCTTGTGGTCCATCGCGCAGGCCGGACGCAACCAGCGACGTTAAAACGGCATCAGGACTGAAGTCGATGGCACAGCGACTCGAGCTGCTCCAAATCTTGATACCGGATCAGCACCTCACCGCTTTCTCCTCGGTGCTTAATCTGGACGATCATGCCGAGGATATCGCCCAGCGTCTTTTCAAGCGCACGGGTGTCCGCATCCTTTTCGGCGGTGACCTTTGGCTGTTTCACCCCTTGATCGGCGACTGGCTGCCCTAGACGCTCCACGTCCCGCACTGTCAGTCCCTGCTCGACGATGCGCTGGGCAACACCATCGGGATCCTGAACGGCGAGGAGCGCTCTTGCATGTCCGGCTGATATCCGACCATCTGCCAGCATGGCTTTGGCAGTGTCCGGCAATTTCAAAAGCCGCAACGTGTTCGCGATATGGCTTCGGCTCTTGCCGATAATCTTGGAAAGGTCGAGCTGGGTGTGGCCGAAGTCAGTCATCAGACGGTCGTAACCGACAGCCTCTTCAAGCGGATTTAGATCGCTTCTCTGAACATTCTCAACAATCGCGATCTCGAGTGCATCGCGGTCTGTTGCTTCAATCACAACAACTGGCACGTCATGGACGCCCGCGCGCTGCGCCGCACGCCAGCGGCGCTCGCCAGCGATGATCTCGAATGCATCCGACACATTTGGAACAGGGCGCACCAGAATGGGTTGGAGGACGCCCCGTTCGCGAATTGAATCCGTCAGATCTGTGAGGTCGGATTCATCAAAGCTTTTTCGGGGATTTCGAGGATTGGGACGAAGAAACTCAATTGGCACGCGCCGTTGGCCGCGGCCCCGTTCAGAGGCTCCACTCTCTTCTGCGGCGTCTCCCAGTAGCGCGGCGAGCCCCCGTCCAAGACGCGGCTTGTTATCCTCGGCCATCAAATAATTCCTGATTCTTCCCTGGGCGCGCGCCTCACGCGGCACGCAACCGATGTTCACGTTGAATGACTTCTGAGGCCAATTTTAAATAAGCCTGGCTCCCCGAACATTTGAGATCGTAAAGCAGCACGGGCTTGCCATGGGATGGCGCTTCTGAAACCCGAACATTCCGCGGAATGACCGTGTCGTAAACCTTGTCACCCATGAACTTGCGAACGTCTGCAACCACCTGCGTGGCCAGATTGTTTCGCGGATCGAACATTGTGAGGATGATACCGTGGATCGAAAGAGTCGGGTTGAGTGATTTGCGGACTTGTTCAACGGTCGACAGCAGCTGAGACAGCCCTTCCAAAGCGAAAAACTCGCACTGCAACGGCACCAGAACTGCGTCAGCAGCTGCCAAGGCATTAATGGTTAACAAATTCAGGGACGGTGGGCAGTCGATGAGGATGTAAGTGAACCGTTCCCCCTCCGGGAGTGTCCGTGCAGCAAGGACCTCGCAGGCGCGACGCAGTTTAAATGACCGATCCTTGTCGCCCGATATTTCGAGCTCAACGCCGAGTAGGTCGAGTGTAGACGGAGCGATCCATAAATTTGGGACCGCGGTCTGCCGAACCACATCGGAGAGCGAGGCTGCCCCAACCATCACGTCATACGTCGATAACGTGCGACTGCGACGATCAATTCCAAGCCCCGTGGAGGCATTTCCCTGCGGATCAAGGTCAACAATCAGCACCTTTTCGCCAATCGCAGCGAGAGCTGTGCCCAGATTGATTGCGGTTGTTGTCTTGCCGACACCACCCTTCTGGTTGGCAAGAACCAGAATTCTCATCGGAACATCAGCCACGACATACTCCGTCAGATTGTATTCGCGTCAAATGCACGGGCGGCCATTTCAATCAAAACCAACTGCGCTTCCGGATCTGTCCGGCTGGGCCTTAGCTCAACCTTCAGATCTGTGTCGCCCATGATAGCGTTCAATTCCAGTGCAACATCGCGGCCTTTTGGGAAGACAGCTTTTGTCCCCTGAATAAGTAAGGGACGGCTCCATTCAACCAGCAATTCGAGCCTTGCCAGTGCACGTGATGTCAGTGCCTCGGCGTTTAAATCCACGAGGATGGTCTCAAGTGCGCCCTGATGGACAATGGCTGGAGCGCCGGTGGCGCGAATAACTTCGCGCAGAAATGTACATTTTCGCTGGTCGACTTCAACCAAGTGAACAACCGCATCATTGTTTTCTGCAAGCAAAATCGCGATGACCAGTCCTGGAAAGCCCGCACCGGAGCCAAGATCGATCCAACTCTTTGCCTGAGGAAAAACCTGCTTGATCTGTGCAGAATCAAGGAGATGGCGCGTCCAAACATCTTGCAGCGTTTTAGAACTGACTAGATTGATGACCGGCTGCCATTTTGCCAGAAGAGTCACATAAGCGTCGAAACGATCCATTGTTTCACGTGAAACATTTAATTCGCGTGCGAAATTCGTTCGTCCGGCTTCCATAGCCTTAGCCACACTGAGCCGCCTTGTCCGACGGCTTCGTGGAATGCCGCTGCCGCACATAGCCCGCCAGAATCGAGAGAGCGACCGGGGTCATGCCTTCGATCCGGCCCGCCCATCCCATATTGGTTGGGCGAATTTGCAGCAATTTAGAACGAACTTCAGTCGATAAGGACGGAATTGCTGCAAAATCACAATCTACCGGGATGTTCAGCGCCTCATCGCGCTTAAACAATTCAACGTCAGCATTTTGACGATCCAGATAAACGGCATATTTGGCTTCGATCTCGACTTGTTCAGCGATCCGGGCCGAAACGTCCCGCAAATCGGGCCAAACTGAAGCCAGCATTTCGTAATTGATCTCAGATCGAGCCAGCAATTCGAAGCCTGTGCGCCGCACCCCGTCTTTATTCACAATGAAGCCGAGCTTCCCGGCCTCGTTTGGTGACAGCTGGAGCTCCTTAAGCCTTTTCAGGGAGTCTGAAAGGTCCGCCGACTTTTTCTGCCACGCAACTTGTCGGGCTGTACCAACGCATCCGGTTTCAATTCCAAACGGCGTCAGCCGTTGATCCGCATTATCCGCGCGTAGGCTCAGACGATATTCAGCCCGGGAAGTGAACATACGGTAAGGCTCACTGACCCCCCGAGTGACAAGATCATCAATCATGACACCGAGATAAGCAGCTGCACGCGAAAACATGACAGGCGCCTTCCCCTTGGCAAAGTTCGCTGCGTTCAACCCTGCAACAAGCCCCTGAGCCGCCGCCTCTTCATATCCGGTCGTTCCGTTGATTTGACCCGCCAAAAAGAGCCCCGGCAACGCTTTGGTTTCGAGAGATAATTTGAGTTGGCGCGGCTCAACGAAATCATATTCGATCGCATAGCCTGGCTTTATAAAACGCACGTGTTCAAGCCCGGGCATTGTGCGTACGAACGCAGTTTGGACGTCGATCGGAAGCGACGTCGAAATTCCATTCGGATAAATCGTATTGTCGTCTAGGCCTTCAGGTTCCAAAAACACTTGATGCGTATCGCGGTCCGCAAAACGGACGACTTTGTCTTCAATTGAAGGACAATAGCGCGGTCCTCGACCCGAGATTGCGCCAGTGTGAATGGCCGCGCGGTGCATGTTTTGATGAATGATGTCATGCCCCCGCGACGTCGTTCGGGTCACATGACACGGTATTTGTGTCGTCAAGATCCGTTCTGTCAGTGTTGAAAACGGCTCCGGAACATCGTCTCCAGGCTGAACTTGAAGGGCAGACCAATCGATGGTGTTGCCATCCAATCGCGGAGGTGTGCCTGTTTTTAACCGCCCGAGCACAAAACCAAACGTTTCAAGCGACTTCGCCAATCCGACGCTAGGGCCTTCACCCATTCGCCCAGCGGGAATGGTCTCCGCTCCAATGTGGATCATACCGCGCAAGAACGTGCCCGTCGTGATGACCACTGCGGACGTCGATACAATTTGCCCATTGGACAACGTCACCGAAGCGACAGAACCATTCCTCTCACTAAGGCCGACCACCTCTGCTTCGAGCAAGGTCAAATTGTTGTAGTTGGCCAATTCGCGCTGCATGGCATTGCGATAAAGTTTTCGATCGATCTGGGCGCGAGGCCCTCGGACTGCAGGACCTTTTGATCTGTTGAGCACCCGAAATTGAATTCCAGCCGCATCAGCCATGCGACCCATCAGACCATCAAGCGCATCGATTTCACGAACCAGTTGACCTTTGCCAAGTCCGCCAATGGCTGGATTGCAGGACATCGCGCCAATCGTGGTAGCGCTTTGCGTCATCAAACATGTCGTTGCCCCCATGCGTGCAGCCGCGGCAGCAGCTTCGCAGCCTGCGTGTCCTCCGCCGATCACAACCACATCGAAATGAGACTGCATGTTCTCACCTAGTCCTTCGTAAGCAGCTATTTGCCAATGCAAAATCGGCTGAACAAGTCGTCGAGAACGTCATCGACGTTGACCAAACCGATCAAGCTTTCCAGCTCTCGCGTCGTCCGCATCAGTTGCTCAGCCATGATCTCAATTGGCAAGGTCGTATCTGTGGTAAATGAAGACAGATGTTTCGTCGCGCGCCGCACGCAATCCAGATGCCGGTCACGGTTCAGCAAAGGTGGCTCACGAGTCAGCAACATGTTGTGTGCGAGCTCATAAATCTTATTTAGAAGTTCTTCAAACCCGGCACCTGTTTTCGCGGAGACCACCAAATCTCCGTGACCCGTATTTTTGGTTAAATCAGCTTTGGTCCGAACGAGTAACGAGCGTGAATCCGAAAAAATTGGATCGCTATCACCGCGGTCTAAATTTATCGGCGAGAGACACAAGATTAAGTCAGCTCCACTAAATTGTTCCCGTGCTCGCCGGATCCCTTCAACTTCGATGGGGTCGACACTTTCGCGCAAGCCAGCCGTATCGATGAACGTAATGGGAAGGCCTTTTATATCGAGGTGGACTTCGAGCACATCTCTTGTGGTGCCGGGGATGTCCGAGACAATCGCCACATCGCGGTTCGCAAATGCGTTCAGCAGGGTCGACTTGCCAGCATTCGGCGCGCCCGCGATTGCAATCTTGAAGCCGTCACGGAGTTTTTTACCGCTTTCCCCATCCCGAAGGCAGGTTTCAAACTCGCTGCGTAATTTTGAAACGCGGCTCAAGATGTCCCCGAGGATTAATGCAGGAACGTCTCCCTCCTCGACGAAATCGATATTTGACTCGATCAGCGCGAGCATGGCGATCAGATCAGTTCGCCAAGACAACACACGGGTCTGCAACGCGCCCAGTGTCAAGCGGATCGCTACGTCCCGTTGTGCCTCTGTCTCAGCCTCAATGAGATCCGCGAGGCCCTCTATCTCGGTCAGGCCAATTTTACCATTGGCAAACGCTCGTTGGGTGAATTCGCCTGGTTTTGCCGGCCGGCACCCCAACAGCTGAAGCGAAGAAAAGACTGCTTGGATGACAGCAAGTCCGCCATGGACTTGAAATTCCACAATATCTTCGCCGGTAAAGCTATTGGGGCCCGGAAACCAGAGGACAAGAGCCTTGTCAATGATCCTTCCAGTCGAAGGGTCTCTTAACGTTCTCAGGGTTGCGACACGCTCTTGTGGAAGCTGCAATGTGAATGACCTTAAGACATCCCCAGACGATGGACCCGTCACCCGCACCACAGCGACGGCTACTCGTCCAATACCGCTAGACAAGGCATAAATCGTATCCAAGCCTCACCCTCAACAGCTAAAGCTGGGATGTTTCACGTGAAACATCCCAGTCCGAGATCAGGTATTCATTGATTCAAAGAAAGTTGCATTGCCCTTGGGGGTCTCGCGCAGTTTGCCCTGCAGAAACTCGATGGCATCCACCGTCCCCATGGGATTGAGAATGCGACGCAGTACGTACATTTTCTTGAGAATATCTGCCGGTACGAGCAACTCTTCCTTACGCGTTCCCGACCGCGTGATATCGATCGCCGGGAAAACACGCTTATCGGCGACCTTACGATCCAGAATAATTTCCGAATTGCCGGTGCCTTTGAATTCTTCAAAAATCACTTCATCCATCCGCGAGCCTGTGTCGATCAACGCTGTTGCAATGATGGTGAGTGAGCCACCTTCCTCAATATTTCGGGCTGCACCAAAGAAACGTTTCGGACGCTGGAGCGCGTTGGCATCGACGCCGCCGGTCAGCACCTTTCCGGAGGAGGGGACAACGGTGTTGTAGGCGCGCCCAAGACGGGTGATGGAATCCAGCAAAATGACCACGTCCCGGCCATGTTCAACGAGGCGCTTGGCTTTCTCGATCACCATTTCAGCAACCTGCACGTGCCGAACTGCTGGCTCATCAAACGTGGACGACACCACTTCGCCTTTAACTGACCGCTGCATATCGGTCACTTCCT
>CAIZGQ010000583.1 GCA_903932565.1 uncultured Hyphomicrobiales bacterium | reverse complement strand
TGCCTCCACGCAAGTGTGGGCGATGAGTCCCATGACGATGAGCTGTTGGATGCCGTGTTTCTTGAGCTGCAAATCCAAATCGGTGTTGGCGAAACCACTGGAACCCCAATGCTCCAGGGCTACGATTTCGCCTGGCTTAGGCTCGAAAGCTCAATGATATTAGACATTTTGTGTTCCGTATTTAGCTGCGTTGGTGGCGGCAGTAACAGCCGCCTCCCATGTCTTGAAGCCTCCTTTTTTGCCGAGGTGCGTTGCGCGCTCTAGGCGACCGTTGTGCTTCCAAAACACGACATAGCTATAAGCGGAGGTGGTATCGGTGTGGTGGAAGATTTCATAGGGTCCGACGATCATCTGGTCTCTCCATGATGCGGCGGGTCAGTCCCTGCCGATGAATGAGACCCTACACCCTACTTCTAGGGCTGTCAAACACTATTTGGAAAATTGTGCGCGCTCACTCCTCCATCCTCAACATACGGATCGCGTCGTCTACAGCCTGCAGGCGACGCTCGGCCAGTAACACCAATTCAGCCCGCACCCGCGTCGGGATCGCGATCTCGCCAGTCGCCCAGCGGCGGATCGTGCGGTCGTTCACGCCAAGCGCGTGCGCAAATCTGGTCTGCCACAGTGGCCCAAACAAGGCCTCACCCGCGCGGCTAAATGTCCGAGACTTCATCCGCCGGCATTTAGGGCTGTTCTAAGAGCCGCGGCGATTTCTACCATCACCCGCTCATCCATAGGCCAATCACAGTGGACAAGCCTGTCGCGCGCCGCACGCAGCAGCCGCTCCAGCTCGTAAACCCGCGTCTCTAGCTCACGCTCCCGCCGAGCCCTAGTCACATGCTCAAAGCGCGTCTCATGCAGCTTGGCGTAGATGCGGGATAGGTCGGCAACATTCGCCATTTCCTCTGTCCTGCCTTCCCCGGCCTGCCGCTGCCAGCCGATTTTAATGCGCCGCTTAAGCGCACGCAGTTCCGCCTTTGCCACCTCGTTCGTCCAATCACTCATCGCCTTCTCCTCCCGACTGCTTCCATGCCCAGGTGCTGGATCAGCCGCTCGAGGCTGTCAACCAGATAGGCCTGCACCCATCCAGCCCCGGCCCTGCCGCCTGGGCAGCCCGAGCCGCGCAGGATCTTCGCCGTGGCCTCCATGCCAATGCCCTCGCCGCAGACATGCGTCAGGATCGTGTAGCCGATCTGTCCGCAGCCACTGTGGCGGGCGACGTCGTTGAGCCACTGTGTGGCCCTCTGAGCGGCCTCTGACAGCGGCTCCGCAGGCAGGCCGCCGTCAACGCGCTCCTTGGTGTAGTCGATCGCCCTCGAGGCTCCGAGGACGGCGCGCTCATAGTTCGATCGGAATGTCTCGCCGGCTATTGCCTGGCTGTCGGACAGGATGCCGCGCGCCAGCAAATGGCTTACCGGATGCTCGCGGACGTTCTTGATCACGCGCAGCTTGGCGCCCTTCTCATAGGGATCGTCGACCAGGCCCTCGCCAAGCTCGATGTGGCGGCTGGTGGCCAGCGTGATCTGGACCTTCCGCTTGCGGCTCACAGTTCGTCCTTAATCCGTTTAATCAGGTCGCGCAGTTCTGCGAGGTCTTCATCTTCGTTAACCCAAAGACGCTCAAACCACCTCAACCACCAAAGCGTCTCCTCGAGCAGGTTCCCGTAAATATGGAAAAGGCGCTCGTTTTCTGCCGCGTCGTCATCGTCGGTCACGCTGCTTTCCTCCTGCGCTTCGGAACCCTGCGCCCGAGTGCGCGCTGCTGCTGATGCCATTTGAACGCCTCGAAATGCCTGTGGCTCTTAAACCCGCGCGGTACCGGCCGCTCGCTCTCGTCCGCCTCTAGCCCGAGCAGGAATGCCAAATCAGACTGCGTGATCTCGTGCCGGCGCAGCATCTCTTCCGCGCGCAGGATTTCGCTCTCCGACATGGCTGTGTCTGGGGAGGCGGCGAATGTCACGCCGCCTCCTTCTTCCCGACAGCCT
>CAIZGQ010000582.1 GCA_903932565.1 uncultured Hyphomicrobiales bacterium | reverse complement strand
TTTCAAAAGGATCGCCAGATGCCCGCCCATGTTCGTCAGTTTCCGTGCCTGTCCGACAATTACGGCGTCCTGATCCACGATCCGCAGACGGGCGCCACGGCAGCCATCGATGCGCCGGAAGCGGCTCCAATCCTGAAGCAGCTTGAGGAAACCGGTTGGACGCTGACGGACATTTTGGTCACCCATCATCACGCAGATCATGTGCAAGGTATCCCAGACCTCAAGGCGCGTTTTCCAAAGGTGAAGATCACCGGCGCTGCAAAGGATGCGCATCGGATTGAGGGCCTCGACGTTCAAGTCGTCGAGGACGATTTCGTCAAGGTCGGAGCCTTGGAAGCCAAAGTTATCGAAACACCCGGGCACACGTCGGGCCACATATCCTATTGGTTCGAAGACGAGAATATCGCTTTCGTGGGCGATACGCTTTTCGCCTTGGGTTGCGGGCGCGTCATTGAAGGCACCATGCCAATGATGTGGGAATCGCTGGTCAAGCTCGCCAATCTGCCAGGCGAAACGCAGATCTATTGCGGCCACGAATACACTTTGGCCAATGCGGCCTTTGCGGTAACGATCGATCCTGAAAACGGGACGCTGCGCGAGCGTGCTGCAGAGGTCGCAGCTTTACGGGCAGCCAATAAGCCCACACTACCAACCACCATTGCTGCAGAGCTTGCGACCAACCCATTTCTGCGGGCCGAAAATCAGCAGGTGCAGGCGCATGTCGGCATGCTTGGCGCCGATCCGGCTGCCGTGTTTGGCGAAATTCGCGAGCGCAAGAATAGGGCGTGATTGATGGCTCAGGCCTATGTCGAACGGGGTATGTCTGCCCCGCAAATTGTTCAATTGCTCAACCTGAAGCCGCATCCCGAAGGTGGTTATTATCGGGAAACATTTCGCGACGAGCGGGTCGACGCGAACGGTCGTGCCGTGTCGTCGCTGATCTACTTTCTGCTGGATACAGGTGATGTGTCGGCCTGGCATCGGGTCGATGCGGCTGAGGTCTGGCATTGGTATGCCGGTGCGCCACTGGTCATCACGGTTTCACCAAATGGCCATGACGCGCAGTCCGTTTACCTCGGAGCCGATTTCACTTCCGGGCATGTGCCTCAGTTCGTTGTGCCAGCAAATTATTGGCAGACAGCAACGAGCCTGGGCGCCTGGACTCTCGTCGGCTGTACCGTGGCCCCAGCTTTTGAGTTTGCCGGATTTGAACTCGCGCCTGACGACTGGCGACCAATCCCACGAGGCTGACGCTCCGTGCAGCGGCGACAAGGCGTGATCAGGATTTGCGGGCGAGCGTTTCGATCTGCTTTTGCATGTTTAGCAGTTGCTGACGCATATCGTCCAATTCCGCCAATGCTGGCTCTGGAACTGTGGAAGCTGCGTGATCACTCGGATCCGTTGCTGCTGTTCCCATCGTTGCCGTGAACGGGTTTAGCGCGGTCAGAGCTTGCGTGAAGATTTGCATGTTTTTTCGCGCCTGATCTTCAAGCGCACCAAACATAGGCAGAGGCAAAGGCTTGACGCCCAGCGTTTCACCCATCTGATCGCGGAATTTTTGCTGATTGGCTGTGAGGCGGCCGATTGAGAATTCGAGGTAGCTCGGAACCAGCATCTGCATGCTGTCGCCGTAAAAGCGTATCAGCTGGCGCAAGAACGTAATGGGCAGCAGATTCTGGCCAACTTTGCTCTCCTGCTCAAAAATGATCTGAGCGAGAACCGGCCGGGTAATGTCATCACCGGACTTTGCATCGTAAACGAGAAAATCTTCCCCATCCTTGACCATGACGGCGAGGTCTTCGAGTGTGACGTAGGTACTTGTGCCCGTGTTGTAGAGACGACGATTTGCATATTTTTTAATCGTCGTTGGCTGTTTTTCTCCGGCCATTCCCAATGTCCTCGCTCGCAGCGCGAACGGCCCCGTGACCGCCAAACACTACGATATGCTCTTTGCTGCTGTGCGAAAATACCTTTCTTCGCTGTTTTTTAGGCGGTTCTGGGGCCCAAGCCTCCGCCAAAGTGATCGGACGTAATTTTTCCCCCAAGCCTTGACCGCGCTTGTGCTCCAATGATCAACATAGGGCGAAGTGCCACTGTCGAAGGCAGTGGGGCATAAGGCTGGGATCCGAGGAGCTCACATGACAAGCGACATCGTTATTACAGGCGCAGCAAGAACTGCAGTTGGTTCGTTCAACGGTGCCTTTTCAACCACGCCCGCGCATGATCTGGGCGCCGCCGCGCTCAAGGCTGCGATGGAGCGCTCCAAGATTGAAGGCGGCGATGTCGACGAAGTTATTCTGGGACAAATCCTGTCTGCTGGACAAGGTCAAAACCCGGCACGCCAGGCTGCAATGAAAGCTGGTATTCCGCAGGAAAAAACTGCGTTCGGCTTAAACCAATTGTGTGGCTCGGGCTTGCGGGCTGTGGCCCTTGGCATGCAGCAGATTGCGAGCGGTGACGCAAAGATCATCGTTGCTGGCGGGCAGGAGTCCATGACGCTGGCGCCCCATGCGGCCTATCTGCGCGCAGGACAGAAAATGGGCGACCTGAAGTTCATCGATACGATGCTGAAAGACGGCCTAATGGACG
>CAIZGQ010000581.1 GCA_903932565.1 uncultured Hyphomicrobiales bacterium | reverse complement strand
GTCGTAGAGCATCTCGAGATATTTGATGCGATGGGGAACGCCTGTCAGATAGGGATGAATTGAAATCGCCATGATACGTGGGGCCTTGGCACCGTCGAGATAGAGCCGGTCAAACTGGTCGCGGCCGCGCTTCCAGATTTCATCCGACCCATGCTGCTGTACGGCGCTGATCACAACATCGTTAATTTCGACGGTGTAGGGCACCGACACAATGGGCACCGAGCGCGTCTTCAGCGTGAGCGGTTGCTCGTCGAGCACCCAGTCGGCCAGATATTCGATGCCCGCTTCCTGCAAGAGGTCGAGCGTTTCGTCGGTTTCGGTCAGGCCGGGGCTTTCCCAGCCGCGCGGTGGCTTGCCGGTGAATTCCTTGATGGCGCGAATCGTCGCCTCGATGGCGGCCTTCTGATCTTCCACCTTGTGCATGGGCTTTTGTACAAACCCGTGGCCCATGAAATCCCAGCCGGCCTTGTGCGCGGCTTCGCAGGCCTCGCGATAGACGTCGCAGGCCGTGCCGTTGACGGCGAATGTCGCTTTCAGGTTGCGGTCGTTGAGTGTTTCAAGAAATCGCCAGAACCCAACGCGCATTCCATATTCGTGCCAGGCCCAGTTGGGCACGTCCGGCAGCAAGGGCTGGCCCATGGGCGGAGGCAAGACGGCGCGCGGCATGGCCGCCGTCGGCACCCAGTTTTCCACATTCACAATGGTCCACACAGCAACGCGTGCCTTGTTGGGCAATTCCAACTTCGGTCTCTTGTGGATGGGTGTGTAGTCAAGCCGCGCGCGGACGCTGCTGCCAATATCCTGTGTCATGATACCTCCCGCTGGCGCCTTTGGCGTCCTGATGTCGTCGTGATCTTGATCGGCTTATTTCACGCCAAGGAATTGCGTCAACTTCGCAGGCTCGTGTTCGATTGCCTCTTTTGCGCCTTCGTAAACAACCTTGCCGGTTTCCAGAACATAGACGCGATTTGCGACAGCCAGCGCACTGTAGAGGTTCTGCTCCACCAGCAAAATCCCCAGGCCCTGCTTGGCGAGATCGCTGATGACGTCTTCAAGATGTTGCACCATGACAGGGGCGAGACCTTCAGATGGCTCATCCATCAGGATCAATTCCGGGTCGAGCATGAGCGCGCGACCAACGGCCAGCATGCCGCGCTCACCGCCCGACAATTGATTGCCCCGATGCGAGCGACGCTCTGCAAGTCTGGGGAATGTCGCCAGCACGCGCTCAACCGTCCAGCCATGTTTGGCACTCGCCGATTTCAGCATGGTCAGATGCTCGATCACGGTGAGTGAGCCAAACAGCCGTCGTCCTTGTGGCACATAGGCAATCTTGCGACGCGCAATTTCAAATGGGGCAAGGCCGAGCAGGGCCTGGCCTTTCCAATTGATCGAGCCGCGCTTCACCTGTGGCGAGGCAAGGCCCATGATGGATCGGATGAGGCTTGTCTTGCCCATGCCGTTTCGACCAAGCAGGGCAACGACTTCGTTGACATCGACATTGAGTGAGGCGCCTTGCACCACATGGGCGTCGCCGTAATAGGCGTGAAGATCGTTGATCTCAAGCATGGTGCCGCCGCCCGAGATAAACGTCCTGGATATCTGAATTGTTGCGGATGTCTGCGGGTGCGCCTTCAGCCAGAAAGCGTCCGTTGTTCAAGCATGTCACCCAATCCACCAGCGACAACACAAGGTCCATGTCATGCTCGATCAATACGACTGTAATATCCGATGGCAGTGAGCGGATGACGTCGGACACGATGATGCGCTCGGAGGGCGCTAGCCCGGCTGCGGGCTCGTCCAGCAGCAACAGGCGCGGACCGGTTGCCAAGGTCATTGCCATTTCAAGTTGGCGCTGCTCGCCGTAGGACAATTCACGCACAAGGGTCTGGGCCCGCGAATTGAGACGCGAGATGGCCAGCGCGCCTTCCGCTTTCTGGCGCTCATCGGCGGTGAAATCACTCGACCCAAAGAACGAAAACTTCTGCGGGCTCAGACCACGCAGGGCAATCTGCATGTTCTGCTCGACCGTCAGCGTTGGAAAGAGGTTGGTAATCTGAAACGTGCGGCTCATGCCAAAGGCTGCGCGCGCATGCGGCTGTGCGCGTGTGACGTCTCTGCCCTCAAAGATAACCTGACCCGATGTGGCCGGATTGATTCCTGTGATGGCATTGAACAACGTTGTTTTGCCCGCGCCATTGGGGCCAATGATGGCTCTGCGTTCGCCTCGCTTCACGTTGAGCGACACGTCATCAACGGCCTTGAGCCCGCCAAAACGCACGCCAACGTGATCGAGTTTTAAAAGCACGTCTGACACAACTACTCCCGGCAAACTTGAAATGCAGCGGCCGCAAGACCGCTGCATCCTGAGTCTCTTGATCAGGCCTTCTTGATGCCCTGGAAGTCGCGCGTATAGGGCGGCTGCTTCATGTAGGTTTCGGGATCGTAATTCCAGAATTGCGACACGCCCTTGTAGGTTGTGACCGGCACGTTCCAGTACTTGCCCTCGGCATTCTTCACGACCTTGCGGATGAAGACGTCGTAAATCGGATTGCCATAGGCATCGAACTTGACCGGCGTGCCAAGTGGCGAATCCGGCAATTCCGTTTTCAGCACTGTCTTGAGGAACAATTCGCGATCTTCAACCTTGCCGCCGATGGCCGTGATGGCTTTGGCGACCCACATCGCGCCGACATAATGGCTGAAGCCGTACAAGGACGGGATCTTGCCGAACTTGGCGTTGTAGGCTTTGACGAAGGCCTGCGTTGCCGGGTTGTCCGAGCCTTCGCAGAATTGCGCGGCGGAGATGACACCTTCGCATTCTGGTCCAAGGGTCCGGATGACGGACTGATCTGTCGAGTTCTGCGCCCCGAGCAGCGGAATCTGACCCTTGAGGCCAAAGCTCGCAAACTGTTGCAGGAAGCGGTTGGAATCCGAACCCGTCTCCATGGCGAAGATCACGTCCGCGCCAAGGCCCGCGATCTGGCCGAGATAGGGGCTGAAATCCGATGTGTTCAACGGATGCCAAAATTCCTGCAGCACCTTGCCGCCGCCTTCCGTGAAGGTCTGCGCAAAGCCACCGCACTGCTCATGGCCAAAGGCGTAATCCTGGCTGATCATCGCGACCTTGCGATAACCCTGCTTCAGCGCCCAATCCGCCAGCACGCGCGGGAATTGGCTCGCAGTGTAGCCGCCCGCACGGATCACATTCGGGATACGGCCGCGCTGCGTGAGATCGTCTGCCGCGATGACCGGGATGAAATAGGGTTCGCCATTGCCCTTCACATAATTGGCAACTGCAATGCCGGTGTTGGCGAGAAGATTGCCGAACAGGAAATCGACCTTTGACTGCTCGACCAGACGGCGTGCCTTCTGCAAGGCTGTGTCCGGATTGGCGGCATCGTCCTCAATGATGATCTCGACCTTGCGCCCGGCGATTTCATTGCCAATCGAGTCCCAGAACATCGTGAATCCGTCCACGAGCTCGCGGCCACCGGCGGCCACAACGCCCGTCAATGGTGCCATTAGACCGATGCGGATGGGAGCTGTTTCACTGCGTGCCGCCATCGGAATGGCGAGTGTGCCCAGCCCGCTGGAGACCGCCGCGATACCAGTGTTTTTCAGAAAATGCCGACGATCCATGGCGAACTCCTCATGTTGAACTAGGACTGCTGATGTTTGCGCGCCAGCAACAACTGGACGCGTCCGACAATGCCTTCGGGTGCGAAGATCATGATGAAGATAAACGTGAGACCAAGCACGCTTGGCCAGCGCTCGGTGAAAATGCTGACGATGTTTTCAAGACTGGTGATCGCGGCTGCCCCCACGAATGACCCCAGCAACGTGCCGATGCCACCCGTGATCGCCATCAAAAGCCCCGAGACGGACAGCGACAATTGCACCGTCGATGGGCTGACGAAATCATTGAAGACCGCATACAGAGCGCCTGCAATGCCAGCGTAAAAGCCGGATAAAACGAATGCGATGAACAGATGCAGTTGCACATTATAGCCAAGCGAGCGCATGCGGCTCTCGCTATCGCGGATGCCGCGCAGCGCCCACCCGAATGGCGAATGCACGAGACGCCACAGGCTCCATGTGACCGGGATGATGATGAGCAGCACGGCGAAATAGAAATGCGCATGATCAATCAGGAAGGCTGGGCGACCAGCGCCACGCATGCCGTTTTCACCACCCGTCACACTCGTCCAGCGCTGGCAGACGCCCCAGACAATCATGCCGAGCGCCAGCGTGAGCAGCAGAAAATAGACGCCGCTGGTTCGGATGGCGAGAATTGCAAAGATCGCAGCGAGTATAGTCGCCGCAACGATCCCGAGCAGTAAGCCCACCCAGATATGGCCACCCATCGTGGTTGACCAATAGATCGCAACATAGGTCGACAGGCCGAAAATCGCGCCATGGCCAAGCGATGTGCGACCCGCATAACCCGCCAGGACATCAATCGACATGGCGAGAAGTGCGAAGATTAAAATCTGCGTGACGATGGAAATCTGATAGCCCGGCAGGATCATCGGCAGGATGACAAGCGCCAAGGCACCTAGCGCCAACGAAAGCAAAAGACCCTTTCGACTCCGAGGTGAATCGAGATTTGACGCTGAAAGAGAGCCAAGCATGCTCATCACGCAGTCCTTCCAAACAGACCGAGCGGACGAAAGGCAAGGATGAGCGCCATCGGACCAAAGATGATGAAGTAAGCAAGCTCGGGGAAAACCACCTGCCCAATGGAATTGAGAAGGCCCACGAGCAAAGCACCTGTTGCAGCGCCCACCAGAGAGCCGCGCCCACCGATGATGACGACGGCGAGCGAGAAGACGAGGATCTCTGCATCAGCACCCGGATGCAGCGTGAGAAACGCTCCGCCAACTGCACCGCCCAATCCCGCGAGCGACGCACCCAGCATGAAGGTGCCAAGAAACACCATGCGGATGTTGATGCCCATGGCCTCTGTTGTTTCGGGGTCATCCACACCGGCGCGGATCAGCGCGCCCAGCCGCGTATGGTTGATGAGCAACCACAGCGCAATGAAAACAAAAACGCCAAGTCCCAGCACGAACATGCGATATTTCGGGTAAAACACCGAGCCAACGCGCATGGCGCCCATCAACGCCTCGGGCACAGGAACGGTGTAGGTGTCCCCACCCCAGATGACGAGCGCGATATCGTTCAGAAGAAACGCAACGCCCAGCGTTAGCAAAACCTGGCGCAATTCAGCGCCACGCACAAAGCGCAGAAGTCCCTTGTCGAGCGCCACGCCAAGTATTGCAACAAATGCCATGGAGGCCAGCGCGCCGATCAGAAAGCTGCCGGTCAGTTTAACGGTGCTGTAACCAACAAGGCCACCAAACAAATACAGCGCGCCATGGGCCAGATTCACAATCCGCAGCAAGCCGAAAATCAGCGTAAAGCCCGACGCGACGATGAACAGCAGCGCTGCAAACGTCAGACCGTTGAGAAGCTGAAACAGATTGAGACTCATCTAGTCTTTTCCAAATGCAAACGAACTAGAACCCTTCGCCTGGCGCATTACATCCGTGCCTGTCGAAGGGTGCCTACAAACGCGCGTATCAGCCGCGTTGTGTGCGATACCAATCCACGATGTCACTGCCCGTCCAAAACACCACGTCATCGTGCTTCTTGATGTGGTCAAACACGCGCGCAAAATATTTACAGCGATGGGGAGCCCCCATGATGTAGGGATGCACAACCAATGCCATGATCCGCGAGGATGTCGCTGAATCTGCGTAAATTTGGTCAAACTGATCGCAGGCCCGATCGTAATACTCGGAGGCCTTGTGATGCTGGATCAGCATCATCGCCACGTCGTTACATTCCTGCGTATAGGGGATGTTGACGATGGGCTTTGTGCGCGTGTTGAGCATGACCGGCTCGTCGTCGAGCACCCAGTCACAGACGTAATCAAACCCTTCTTCCACAAGAATGTCCGGTGTTTCCCAGGTTTCTGTCAGGCCCGGACCAAGCCACCCGCGCGCGGGCTTGCCGGTGAACGCGACAATCGCATCGCGGGTTTTCCGAATATCTTCCCGCTCGTCGGGGACTTTCTGCATGTTCTTTTGACCAAATCCATGGCCGATGAACTCCCATCCGCGCTCGTGCGCCGCGCGGGCGATTGGCCCATAGGTGGAAATGGCTTTGCCGTTGATCGCCAGAGCGGCCGGAATTTTGTGCTGGTCAAACACATCCAGCATGCGCCAGAAGCCGACCCGATTTCCGTATTCGTGCCACGCCCAGTTGGGAATGTCTGGCATCGGAGACCCGCCCGCGGGTGGGGTGAGGACCGTGCGTGGCATGGTTTCCTTCGGATCCCATTCCTCAATGTTCACGATGACCCAAACGGCCGTGCGCTTGCCGTTCGGCAATTTCAGGGGTGGGCGTTGCGAGATGGCCGAATAGGCAAGGCGTTCTGTGGGAAGCATGTCAGCCTTCTCCAGGTCCAATCGTCACGTTCAAGGTCCCAACGCCCGCAATGTGGCCTTGGAGTTTGTCACCAATGACCACCGGGCCAACGCCCGCGGGCGTTCCAGTCATGATCATATCGCCGGGCATGAGTTTGTAGGAATTTGAAAGATTTGAAATGATTTCCGGCACATTCCAGATCATCTGGGAAAGATCGCCGCGCTGCTGTTCAACGCCGTTGACGCTGAGCGTGATAGCCCCTTTTGTTGGGTGGCCGATATGATCAGCCAGCATCAGCGCAGAGCAGGGAGCCGAGGCATCAAATGCTTTGCCACGTTCCCAGGGCAGCATTTTCGCGCGCATGTCTTTTTGTTGGTCGCGACGCGTCAGATCAAGGCCGATGGCATAGCCAAGAACATGATCAAGCGCCTTGTCCTGCGGAATGTTTACGCCGCCTTCACCGAGCAGAACCACAAGCTCGACTTCATATTGAAAGTCGCTCGTGTCTGGCGGGTACGGGATCGTTGAGCCATTCGCGACAATTGCATCCGATGGTTTCTGGAAAAAGAACGGCGGATCACGCTCGTCGCCTTCCTTCATCTCACGAATGTGGTCAACGTAATTGCGTCCGACGCAATAGATGCGGCGGATGGGACACCGCTCCGCACGACCAGCGATGGCCAATGTTGGTGTTGCGACAACTGGCAGTTTCATGGGCTAACTTCAAATCAACGGGTTAAAGCTGGTCTTCAGAAGCGCTGTCTGGTTGATGCCAAAACGATCCGCCAGCCAGTCAGCAATAAGTTCTTGCCCCATCGTAGGATTGTCGTGTTGGCAATGTTCCGCACCGGTTTCTTCTGGATCGACAATGCGCAGCGTGACATCGACGCCCTTGGCTTTGGCGTAATCATAGGCCCGGCTCGCCTGCGCTACAGTGAGCACATCATGGCCCCCATGCACGATGAGGAACGGGCATTTCATATCGTCGAGGTGTCCGGCGAGCGTAAAGTCTTTCATGATGCTGTGTGCATGTGTCATGGACTCCGCACCAAGCACCCACTTGATATGCATGGCGAGGCCAAAGTTCTCGTCCTTCTGGCCCCACATCTCGTGCACATCGTAAATTGCGCCATGTGAAATCGCGGCAGCCAATCGATGTTCATGACAGCCAGCGCGCGCCGCATAATAGCCGCCCATGGACGAGCCACACACAGCGATGCGCGAACCATCCACATCGTCCCGCGTCAATAGCCAGTCGATGCAAGCGCCGATTGGCACCTCTGTGTCAGGACGGCTGACGATGCCGTGGCGACGTAATGTGCCGCCCTGGCCGGGACCATCGATCATCAGAACCGAAATGCCGCGTTGCAGACATCCATGCCCCTGCATGAACCACATTTCGTCTTTGATGGAATCGAGCCCGCCCATGCAGATCAGGACTGGTAATTTTTGACCGGGAAACGGCGCGCGCACGAAATAACCACAAATCGGCTTGCCATCTTCAAAGGGAATATCAACAACCTCGCCAGGTGGATTGAGGTGCTTTAAAAACGCGTGGCTGCAAGCTTCCATTTTCTCAAATGTTGGCAGTCGGCGAGGGTCTTTTGGCTCCAGGAAGAACTCTGCCTGACGGAAATAATCCGCGGCGCGCAAATAGCAGTTCATCGCGGTGCGGATATGGCCGATCTTGTCTTCTTCAACACCGCGTTGCCAGTTGCGGTCAGCAACATGCATCCATTCCTTATGCCAGCTCTCCAGATCGCCGGGGATGATGCGCGACGCTGTTTGAAACACTTCGCTGACCGCGCCGCCGCCTTCCTGCGTCTCGCCAAGGCCGCGGCGAAA
The DNA here is from genome assembly GCA_903932565.1 of uncultured Hyphomicrobiales bacterium. Taxonomy (GTDB): domain Bacteria; phylum Pseudomonadota; class Alphaproteobacteria; order Rhizobiales; family Beijerinckiaceae; genus Terripilifer. The sequence continues at coordinate 6,216 of CAIZGQ010000581.1, read as the reverse complement.
TTGATACGAAAACCACGGATGCTCAGGCCAATGATGCCAGCCATAGGGTTCATAATGGGCAGAGCGGTCGCCGGTGATTTGTTCGATTGTGTCGTCGGCCATGAAGCCTCCCCACTGCGCATGACTATAATTTCAAGCCTCTAACGTGGAATACAAACCACAAGACGTCAACGCGTATTGTATACAACACATGCAAAAAGTCTGGTCAGATTTGCCTTTGAAATATGCAGTGTAGTTCAGATAAACGGCATTATCGGCGAATACCGCCGATATGCTCCCTCAACGTCTTGCCTCGCGGTTTTCCATATGTATACAAATTTGCTCGGCGCTGGAGACGAGCATTCCATGGATCAGCGAAGTCCTGTTCACGCGACGCATCTGACGACCCGTTCGCAATCGGTGATCGAATCTTTGCGCAGCGCAGTCTTGAGCGGCGAGTTTGCGCCCGGCGAACGTTTGCACGAAGTGCCGTTGACCCAACGTCTCACTGTTTCGCGAACACCTGTGCGGGCCGCTCTGCAAGCGCTCGCGTCAGAGGGCCTTCTTGATTACGCGCCCAACCGTGGCTACACGGTGCGGCAGTTTCCGCTGAGCGAAGTGATTGGTGCCTATGAAGTTCGATCGGTGCTCGAAGGTCTTGCAGCGCGCCTTGCAGCCGAGCGGGGCCTGACCGAGGCAGACCGGGTTGTCCTTGAAAAATCCCTGCAGGACGGGGATAATTTGTTGTCCGGCCGTGCGCTGTCACAGCAGGATCGTCCCTCCTATAGCGCGATCAACGTCTCGTTTCATGAAACAATTCATGCGGCGGCGGGCTCTCGTATCCTGGGTCAAATGATTCAATTGTGCCTGCAAGTGCCGATTTCCTCGCCGCGCAATGTGGTGGCTTTTGAGGACCGCGACGTGCGCCGTCGGCATGATGATCATCATCGCATTTTCGAAGCCATTGTTGGACGTGAGCCATGGCGAGCCGAAATGCTGATGCGCGATCATGTGGGAAGTGTCAAAGCTTCGCTGATCCGCTCACTGTCGTCAACGATTGATGTGCATTTGACGTCACAGCGATAGTGCGCGCCACGTTTCACGCATCATCAAAACAGGAGGATATTTAAACCCATGTCGCAGCTGCCGTCGCACGGACGTTATCCTTATAGCGCAATCACCACGCCTATTCGCGCAACATGGCCGGGTGGGAAGCGGCTTGCCGTGTATCTCGCCGTCAACCTCGAACATTTTCGCTTTGACGGCGGGCTTGGTGCGGCACTTGTTCCCAGCGATGCCAAAGAGCCTGATATTTTAAATTATACTTGGCGCGATTACGGAAATCGTGTCGGTGTTTGGCGCATGATCGATTTGTTTGACGCGCTTTGTTTGCCCGCTTCTATCCTCGTCAACTCCTCGATCTATGAGTATTGCCCAGAGGTCATGGCCGCGTTGCGTGCGCGTGGCGATGAAGTTGTCGGCCATGGCCGCACGAATTCGGAGCGCCAGGGCATTTTGAAAGAGGCTGACGAGCGTGAATTGATCCACGAGGTGTCTGCAACAATTCTGCAGTCGGAAGGCAAAGCTGCAAAAGGTTGGCTTGGGCCTTGGATTTCCGAGAGCAACGTCACGCCGGATTTGCTGCAGGAAAATGGTTACACCTATTGCCTCGACTGGTGCATGGACGACCGTCCCGTCTGGCTGACGACGCGCCAGGGTCGTATTTTGTCGCTGCCATATCCGCAGGAATTGAATGATATTCCAGCGCTTGTGGTGCGGCGTCACACGGCATCCGAATTTGGCGATATGATCATCGATCAGTTCGATGAAATGCTGGAGCAATCCGCATCAGGCTCACTGGTGATGGGCATCGCTCTGCATCCGTATATAGTGGGTCAGCCCTTCCGCATGAAACATCTGCGTCGCGCGCTGCAGCACATCGTGGCCCGTCGCGATGACATCTGGATCACGACGGCAGGTGCAATTGCGGACGAATTCGTCAAGATGGACTCGGCGGCTATTCTGCAGCGTTGAGGGACCTCGGCGTTGCGCGCGATGTCGTCGCATTGTCCTGCGAATGCGTGGCCACGTTATCAGTCAAGTTGTCGACCAAATGCGCGGCGATATGCTCGGCATCGCGCGCGATCCCGACAAAGCGGCCCGATCCCCACGTGTAAAGCCAGGGTAGCCCAATGAGATAGAGGCCTTTTTGAGGTGTAATGCCGCGTACGTGAATCGGATAATTGCTGTCATCAAAGATCGGCAGATCGACAAAAGACCAGTCGGATTGAAATCCGGTCGCCCAGATGATGCTGGTGATGCCAGCGTCCGCAAGTGATAGGGAACTCAAATAGTCTGCAGGTTGCCAGACGGGCTCATAATGCAGCCCCTCAGGCGCATTGAGGTTGTTGTCTGCAATGTATTTGTCGATCAAGCCGCAAATTCCATTATAGACGTTATCTGCGTTGTCGAGATTGGCCCTGAGATCGTCCGCAAATTGCAAAATGCCATCAGGTCCGACACCGGTCAGGCGGCCATGAAGTTGCATGCCTTCGCTGGCAAAGCGTCGAAGATCAATATCGCGTCCGCCGTCGCGGCCCGTGAGATAATGATTGGCCTGTCGCCGCACGCCTTCCTTTTTTGGATGCTGATCTACGGGTAAATCGTATTGTCCAAGATCGGCCAGCCACGCGACGGAATCTCGGCCCCGATAAACCCGCGGACAACGCGGGGCAGACCCCACAACAAGATGAACGTTTCGGCCAGCAAGGTGCAGATCTTCGGCAATCTGACATCCCGACTGTCCCGACCCAACGACCAAAACGCTGCCCGGCGGCATCTGGTCCGGACTGCGGTAGGTGGACGAATGAATTTGCGTGATTGAAGTGGGAATGAGATCTGCGGCTTTTGGAATATTGGGTTTGTGATAGCCGCTGACCGCGAGCACCACCGCATCTGCACTGATGTGCCCTTGTTTTGTTGCAAGTGAAAACGTCCCATCGTCACGCTTTGAAATCAGATCAACAGCTATACCGGTTTTGACAGGGGCCTTGATGTGGTCCGCAAAGGCCTCGATGTAGCTCACAATTTCATCGCGTGGCATGAAGCCTTCGGGCTCTGGTCCTGCATAGGGAAACTCGCGAAGCTGACATTGCCAGTTGGGGGTGACGAGACAAAAGCTGTCCCACCGCTGTGTCCGCCATGAATGGGCGATCGTGTTTTTTTCCAAGAGCACATGGTTGATGCCGCGCGCGGAGAGGCTTGCGCTGACCGACAGGCCCGCCTGGCCAGCGCCCACAATCACCACGTCATAATGCGTTTTCAAGGTCGCATCCATTTGCGTATTCCCTTATTCGCTAAATGATTCGATATGGACTTTTGCGTGCGGCGTTGTGACAAAATCCTTTGACCGCGCCTCGAGCTTTGCAAGCTGGCCCAACGCAAGCGAGCAAGGCATGCCGTACCGGGCCTTCACGCGATCGCTCGCAATGGAAAGGGCCGTTCGGCTGCGCGCCAGAAAATCATCGAGATCATAGGCCTGCGACGGCGTGAAATAGTCTTTGATGACAAGCGATGGCGAGTAGCAGCTTTCAGACGAGCCGTCCGGCCAACGAATTGAAAATCGCATCTCAGGCATAAGCGTTTTCTTTCATTTTCGCGTAAAGCGGCATGTGCGCCTCCGCTGTTTTGTTCCAGCTCAGTCGCGCTGCCACTGCCGCGCCGCGCCGGATAAGCCGGTTTCGCAAAGTTGTTTGCAAGGTCAGCATGAGCCCGTCGGCGATGGATATAATGTTGGTGGGGTCGCACCAGATGACATCGTCTTCATTGAGATATTCTGTGAAGGGCGCAATGCGCGAGGTGAGAACGGGCAGGCCGCAGGCCATGGCTTCCAACACAACCAGTCCAAACCCTTCCGTCACAGAAGGGAAGGCAAGGACGTCGGCACTGCGATAAAGCGCTGGCATGTCCGCATCATCAAGTCGGCCCGTCAGGATGATTGTTCCGCGTGGAAAATTATATGCCGACAGCCGATCCTGAAAATCTGATTGATACGCCTGATGATCCAGCAAGGACACGCCACCGGCGATGATGAGCTGCGCGGCACTGTGGACCTGCCGCAGCTGCGCGAACGCATCCAGCAGGCGCAAGGTGTTTTTGCGCTGCTCGACACCACCAACGCTGAGAACGATCGGACCAGGGCGCAAGCCAAATCGCTCTTTCAAAGCCTCCTCGCCGCCGCATTGTCTGGGCGTGAAACGGCGAAGGTTGACACCATTGCCGACTGAGATGGCCTGCAGATTGTAATCGGTTTGCAGTCGTGCTTTCCAGAGGTTGCTGACCACAGCGTGACCCGACGCCCCGACAATCGCACGCCGCTGCAAATTCATCATCGTTGGATCATCAAAATGATCGATGTGATGCACGGTTCGAACAAAGCCTGAGATGTGACCCTGCTCCCTTAGCGTGCAGAGTGCATTTCCGGAGATGCCATCCTGCGCGTGAAAGACGTGAAAGCGGCGATTGGATGGCGTCGCAAAATGCCGCACGTAGTCATCAACGCGTGTTTCAACGAGGGTTTGTAACCTGCCCGACACTGGCTTTGCGGGAATACAGACTGTTTCAAAATCTGTCCTGCGGAAAAACCCTTGACCGGTAGCATCCGGCGCATGAACGACCGGTTCGTGGCCTTGCGAGGCAAGTGCTTCTGCCAACTCCAGGGCATGAACGACGCCGCCGCGCGGATTGGTGGAATGGCAAAGGAGCCCAATCCGCAAAGGCCTGTCGGGTGTGTGCGTGGAGCTCATCAATGCGCACCTGCACGGGCGAGTGATGTCAATTTTTTCTCTGCAAAATTCCAGATTGTTTCTTCGTGCGCGCCTGAGCGGATCGACAGCTTATATCCGCCTGAGATGAGTCCGATGTCTGCCGCTGCAATGTTCCGATCGGAAAAACGCTTCAGCACAGCGGCAACGTTGTGGGGCTTGATGGCCACAAGATAGCCAAAGCTTGGAAATGTCTGCAGCCATCGGGCGAGATCCACGCCCTCGGGCCTTGGCACTGCCGCCACGTCAATGCACATCGAGACACCAGAACATTCAGCAAACAGGCCGGCCGTTCCCACAACGCCGCCCTGGCTGATGTCCTTTGCGGCGCCAGATAGTCCCTCTTCTGCAAGGGTGGCGAGGATTTCATGATCCGCCCGCAACCGATCGGCAGGTGCGTCCGTTGCAGCTTCCCAATTCATAAAAGGGTCCCGATAGCGCCCGCGCAAATCAATCGCGGCAATGAGATGATCACCTGGTTCCGCATCAAAGCTCGTCAGAAGTTTTTTCGCGCGCCCTAAAATCGCGACGGCCAATTGACTGTGCGCGCTGGCTAGATTCGTGTGGCCACCCACAATCGGCACACCAAACTGTAATGATGCAGCCTGAAGACCATCGAGAATGGCGCTGCTGCTGTCGGCATCTTTGGCCCAAATGGCATCAACGACGGCAATCGGCCGCCCGCCCATGGCAACAATGTCCGACACGTTGACCATGATGCCGCACCAACCCGCAAACCAAGGGTCTTGTGCAACAAACGCGTTGATGAAACCTTCCATCGCAAACAGCAAAAACCCATCGCCGTCGGGAATCGCAGCGCAATCATCGCCCACCGCAATCAACGATGACGCAGACAAGCCGAGCCGCGTCACGGCATGTACTATCTCCGCTTTGCCCGCGAGCCCTCGGCTGCCACGCAGCGTTGATGCCAGCACGCCGAATGCGCTTTGGCTGAGCATCAGGCGATCTGCCGTGGCAGCGCAACAAAACCTGTCTCGGGGGTTAGGAACGGCGGATAATAGCCAAGATCAGCCTCCATCTTAAAATGCGGACGGCCGTGAAGTTCAGTTTCGCTGAGCGCGTCCCAATGCAGGGATCGGAATAAAGGTTCGTTCTGGCTTTGCACATAGGCGAGGAAACGCGCGCAGCCACGGGCATGGGCCGAGGAGACAGCAAGCTTGATCAGCGCGGAGCCGAGCGCTCCCATGCGCCGGTAAGGGCGTGCCACCGCAAGGCGAGATCCCCACCATATGCCAGGCGAATCTTCGTGAATGCGCACGGTGCCCACAACAGAATCTGCGGCAATGCCCCAGAGGGAAAGTGCAACAATTGAAATGCAGTCGTCGTCAATGTCATCGCGATCGTCCGCAACAAATATCTTTTGCTCGTCGCAGAAAACCTGTCGGCGCAACGC
>CAIZGQ010000580.1 GCA_903932565.1 uncultured Hyphomicrobiales bacterium | reverse complement strand
TTTCAGCCGATGAACGTCAATTTTGGCCTCTTTCCGCCGATGGAATTCGTCGCCAAATCGCCCGAGGGCAAGCGCCTCAAGGGGCCCGAGAAAGCCGCTGCCAAGAAGCGGGCGATCACGGCGCGGGGCCGGGCTGATCTGGCAAATTGGCTGGCAAGTGCGAATGAAACGGCTGCAAAGGTTGCTGCCGAGTAACCCGTTTCAGCGCTATTGTGACAAATCATGTTTATAATTTAGGCATGCGAGACGCTTTCCTAAAGCGAAGTTCAAGCTCCGGTTTTCCAGTGGCGTTTGGTGGACGCCAACCCACGTGACGAGACGCTTGCGCGGGTCTCAACGCGGTGCGTGACGGTCGCTCGCGTGTCGTCACCCAATTCAACGCAGCATTTGAGCGTTGTTGTTTGCCAAACTCAGCGTCCTAAGAAAACGCTCATGGAATGGGCAGAATTTTTGATGGTGCGGATACAACCGCCAGCGCAGCCGCCCACAAAGCAGAGGAGCTCCACCGGTCAGCACCTTCAGCCAAGCGCAACGCTGCAGACGCTTTGGGGCTGTCACGCGCGATGCCCGCCCGGTTGTCGCAGCGAAAACCCAAGCGGAGGGGATGCGAAATAGATTCGGTTTTCTGAACAATGATCGCCCAAATCATCAACGCTGCCCGCAAATCAGGCGGGTGGATGCGCTGGGACGTCATTGTGCGGTCATGCGGGCCTCGATATAAGGGCCCCGACTGGTGAGGTCTGGGAGAATCATTGGGATGCCCTCGATAGACTCGATCGATGAAAGTTATCGGCCATCCGAGAACGAGCCGTTCATGAACGAACGCCAGCGCGACTATTTCCGTCGCAAGCTGCTCAGCTGGAAAGACGACATCCTGCGCGAAAGCCGCGAAACACTTGCGGCTCTCCAGAGCGAAAACGAAAACCATCCCGATATCGCAGATCGGGCCTCGTCTGAAACCGACCGCGCCATTGAGCTGCGGGCGCGTGATCGCCAGCGCAAGCTGATCTCCAAGATCGACGCCGCAATGTCCCGGATTGACGAGGGCACCTACGGCTATTGCGAAGAGACCGGCGAGCCGATCTCCCTCAAACGGCTGGACGCCCGCCCGATTGCCACTCTGTCGATCGAGGCACAGGAGCGTCATGAGCGGCGCGAGCGCGTCTATCGGGACGACTGACCTATTCGTCGTCTGAAATCGGATCGGGGGTCTTTGGCCCCCGCCCCTGCCTAAACAGAAATGGCGCGACCTCAGCAATTCTGGGCGCGGCGCGTACGCCATAGGGCATCGGCCGACACACCGCCATGGCAGACAGGCCGACGCGGGTTGTCAAAAGTCCATTGAGGACACCCTCCCCCAGCCGGGCCGAGAGCTTCGCGGCGATGCCGTGCCCCACCACCTGCTGCACGAGCGAATCCCCCACTGCCATGCCCCCGGTCAGCGCCAAATGCGCGCCGACAGAGCGAGCGAGGCGCAGGAACCCGAAAAAGCCGGGGCGTCCGCCGTAGATCTCAGACAATCTGCGGATCAAGCGAATGGTCTGCGCCATCACAAACAACAGGTCGATAATGGCGCGCGGACTGATCGCCGTGATCACCGACACGCGCTTGGCGGCGGTTGCGATTTCGGTTTTGGCACGGGCATCGAGCTGGCTCATCAACTCGCGTTCAGCAAGGTCGATCAGGTCGCGCCCATCGATGATTTGCGTTGTAAGACGGCGAACCTCCTGCACAGCGGCTTTCAGCTCCGGACGGTCCGTATAGATGTTGGCGACCGACCCGACGAGATCGCGCCCTGCCGCCTGATCATCGGCTGCCCGGGCTGACGCCAGATCCTGATGCAGTTTTGCGATGCGCTGCTGGCGCCAGATTGCGCGGATTTCGCGCGATCCCATAACAATGAGCGCGAGGCCTGCAAGGCTTGCCAGGGCCAGCGCAACCCAGCCCAGGGCGGGCGCGCGTGCAAACAAACCCTCAACAATTGAGTCCACCCACAAGCCCAGGGCGAGACTGACAAGCCCGCCCAGCGCGGACCAGAACAGGCCGCCCCACGACAGCAAAGCACGCGCCGCCATGCCGCGCTTTTGCGCCACCTCCACCGCCAGCTCATCGGCAGGCAACGCAAACTTCGCGGATTCCTCCGCGTAAAAGTCGGGCGCGATGTCGATGCGCACATGGGCATCTGGCGAAAGTCCTTCGCCCATGGGATCCAGTTTGAAAGCGCGCGGGCGCGGCTTGTCGCTCATGCCAGACGATCTCCGATGAGAAACTGCAACGCCCTGTCGAGACGGATGTGCGGAAATGCCTGTGGCTTCCCATCCGGCGCGGGCGGGATGACAGGCGGGCGAAACCGCACGAAGCGGTAATCTTCGTCCAGCGCAGACGGCGACGTGCCCGCGTTGCGAAACGCAGCACGCGGGTCCTCTGGCAATTGGCCCGGGAAAATGGCCGCTTCTGACAACCCGTCAAACACATCGTCGCCGATTCGCTCACCTGCGAGCGGTGTGCCGATGATGGCGTCGAGCGTTTGCCGTCCATCCTTCACCTGCGCCTCACGGGTGGCGCGCACCGCTGCGATCGCAATCACATCAACCGCTGCGCCGACATCCTCCGCTTTCGCCAGCGCGCGCGATGTGACTTGTCGCAGAATCGCTTCCAGACGGTCGTGGCTGATGTGGTGAAGATGATCAGCTTTCGTCGCTGCAAACAGGATCTTGTCGATGCGCGGCCGAAAGAGGGTGGCGAAGATCGACGAACGCCCGGCACGAAAGGCTGTGAGGATATCGCCCAGTGCGTTTTCCAGATCGCGCATGGCGGCGGGCCCGGCGTTCAAGGCCGACAAGGCGTCAACCAGCACAATCTGGCGATCCAACCGCGCGAAGTGATCACGGAAAAACGGCTTCACCACATGGGTTTTGTACGATTCATACCGACGCGCCATCATCGCGGCGAGTGAATCTGATGGCGGTTCAACGCCCTCCTCAACCGGCAGCGGCGCGAAGGTGAGCGCTGGCGAACCCTCAAGATCACCCGGCATCAAAAAACGTCCCGGCGGCAGCATGGACAAGGCATGGATATCCGCACGGCAGGCGCGCAGATAACTTGTGAAAAGCTCTGCAGCCTTCCGTGCTGTGTCTTCGGACGCTGGCGCGTCGGCGACAATCGTCGTCAGAAAGCCGCGCCACTCGGCGGCCAATGGCGCCCGCACGGCGGATGTCGAGGCCTCGAGCGTTTCCCGTGACCATTGCGCGTAAGACTTCGTCAGCAATGGCAGATCGAGCAGCCACTCACCGGGGTAATCGACGATATCAATCGACAGAGAGGCTGGCCCCTGACGCCACCCTGAGGTGCGCACAAAATCGATGGTGAGGCGGAGTTCCGACACGCGTCGCGTCGATTGCGGCCAGTGGCGTGTAGCGGGATCGGCGGTGAG
>CAIZGQ010000579.1 GCA_903932565.1 uncultured Hyphomicrobiales bacterium | reverse complement strand
TCAAACCGCAAGGCGTAAGAGCCGGTGAGGTATTTCTTGGCCTTGTCGAGTTCTTCCGCCGTGGGGCCGTCAGCCGCCATCTGGGCAATTTCGCCTTCAATCACAGAGAGCGATTCACCCGCCCGCTCGTTCTTGGTCGAGGTGCCGCCTGAGAATGTTGACGTGTGGTCTGAGGTTGAGAGCTGCGAACTCACCGAATAGGCAAGGCCGCGCTTTTCACGCACTTCCTTGAACAGGCGCGCGGAGAAAACACCGCCGCCCAGAATGTGGTTCACAACGATGGCGGCGGGGTAATCCTTGTCCGTGCGGCCAATGCCGGGCAGGCCAAAGCGAATGGTGGATTGGGGCACATCCACATCGATGATCTCGCGATGTCCGAGGCTTTGCATCTCCACATCGGGCACCGGCACAAGCTGGCCGGTTGCGGGCAATTGGCCAAACACCAGATCGACCAGCGTGCTGAGTTTTGCCGCATCAATCGCGCCGACAGCTGCAATCTTCAGGTTCTGGCGGGTCATGATGTTGCGGGCAATGGTGACCACGTCATCGCGCGTGATCAGCGGCACGGAGTCGAGCGAGCCTTGCGTCGGGCGGCCGTAGGGGTGGTTGGGGAAGGCAAGCTTGCGCCAGGCGCGGGCGGCCAGCACATCCGGGTCCTTGATGTCGCGGCGCAGGCCGGCAACCATCTGGGCGCGCATGCGCTCCAGCGCGTCCTGCGCCAGATGCGGCTCGTTGACGGCCAGACGCAGCAGATCGATCGCCGCATCCACATGACGCGTCAGCGTCTTCATGCGGCCCTGGAAATGATCGCGGTCCGTCGAAAAGGAAATTTCAACAGCCCTGTCATCGAGCGCTTTGTGGAAGGCCTCGGCATCGTAGGCGCCAGCGCCCTCGTCCAGCAGGGCGGAGAGCATGTTGGCTGTGCCCTCCTTGCCCGCGGGGTCCTGCGATGCGCCACCCGCAAAGGCAAAGTCGAGCGCCACCAGCGGCACGGCGTAATCTTCCACTAGCCAGACATCGAGGCCGGCTTTGGTTTTGATTTGCTGTACCTTGGAGGCAAAGGTCGGTGCAGCAAGGGTCGCGTCAGGCTTCAAAGCAGTCATGTTCCCATCCCAAGGGGCGCTATCGCCTGCGGCGCGGCCCACAGCCTTGCGAGGCTGAATTCAAATGCGCGTGCGTTGCGGTGCAGCCGATCAAGCTGCGACCGCGGGTACTTCATCGGTCTGCTTTAGAAAGCCAGTAACCGCGCGGGTTTCTTCGAGCCATGTGCGGCAGGCGCTTTGCACATCCGCCAGTGTCACCGCATCCATCCGGTTGGGCCAATCGCGAATATCCGCGATATTGATCCCGGTTGTCAGGGCCGCGCCATACCAGCGCGCCAACGAGGCCTGATTGTCCTGCGCATAGACCGCGTCGGCGATCAGACGGGTCTTGGAGCGGGTGAGCTCTTCATCCGTGACGCCGTCGGCGGCAACATCGGCAATCACGGCGCAGATGGCAGCGTCGAGATCCTCGAGCGTGACGTCGGCGGCCGGGACGCCATAGGCCCAGAAGCGCGTCTGATCCAGCGCAGTTCCCATGTAATAGGTGCCTGCCGCGACCGCGACTTTCTGCTCCACGACGAGCTTGCGATAGAGGCGGCTTGTCGGCCCACCACCCAGAATGTGGGCGAGAATTTCCAGGGCCTCGGCTTCGCCCGGCTTGGCAGTGGCGTAGGACGGCACGAGGTAGACGCGCTGGCCGCTGGGCTGTTCCACCTTCTCGTCTTTCAACGTCACGAGGCGATGGGCGCGTGGTGGCGGCTCCTGGGGGCGGCTGCGCACGGGTGCAGCCCCGCGCGCGGCAATTTTGCCGTAGGTGGCCTCGGCCAGCGGGCGAACGTCCGCCTCTGTCACATCGCCTGCAACGACCAGGATCGCGTTTTCCGGCGTG
>CAIZGQ010000578.1 GCA_903932565.1 uncultured Hyphomicrobiales bacterium | reverse complement strand
GCATTGCGCTGCGCATCATCTGATCATGCCGCAATCTCAGTGTTGAATTTTATGCTGCCCGTCCCCAATAAATGAGAGACCTATGACCCTTGGAATCGACCACCTCCAACCCGTCGTTTCGCTGATTGCAGGCGTCTTGATTCTGATCGTGCCTCGTCTGCTCAACTTCATCGTCGCAATTTTTCTCATTGTCTCAGGCCTTCTGGGACTTGGGATCCTTGTGAAATAAACCAAGCTGCAACCAAGAGGATTTGACATGACAAAATCAGTTGATGACGTTTCAAACGATCTGACGGACCACCTTGCATCGCTGCGCAAGGATATGGCTCACCTCGTCGACACCATGGCGAACCTTGTTCAGCAGCAGACTCAAACAGCGGGTGCAAAAGCGTCCGATGCTGTGAATGGCATGCGCGACACGCTGATGGAGAACGCGAACGGCGCAACGAAGACAGCACGCGATATGGGCGCGCAGATTGAGGATAACATTGTTCGCAATCCGCTGATGGCAGCCGTCGTCGCATTCGGCGTTGGTCTCGCCTTTGGCGCGCTCAGCCGCTCGCAAAAGTAAGAGCATGTTTCAAGCCTGGGCGACGCGCCTGTCCGACGCGGTGAATCAAAAAGTCCAGTCCGCCTTGCGCGAACTGGTTTTATCCTTCGCCATCATTCTGCTCGTCGCCCTCGCATTCCTGTGGGGCACGATTGCTGCTTATCTTTACCTCGTGCAGGAATTGGGCTCTGTGAAAGCTGCGGGGCTTGTGGCAGGCCTTTATGCTGTTTTGGCGATTTTGCTGATGATCATCAAGGCATCGAACGCAAAGTCCGCAATCCCATTGGCGCCCCCGCGCGTCATGAGTACGCCAATGGGCAAGCCAACGGGCACGTCAGCGCCCGGTGATGCTGCTGCAAATTTTGGTGCCAGCATGCCCAACATGGGGAGCGACAGCATCGATGCCTTTTTCAAAGCTGTCACCTCCAACACCGGCGATCAGGAACCGCAGGTGATGGAAGCTGCCACTGAGGCGCTCCGCACCCTGTCGCCGGTTGAACGTCTTGGCATGTTGGCCGTGATGGGATTTTTGGCCGGCCGCAAAATGAAGCGGTGACTCTAGGCGTGTTCTTCCAAAACGGATGCACGCACATCGTCTTCAATCAGCTTCCAGATATGATCCACATATTCGACGAATTTGGGCGTGCGCTTCAACGAGAGCGGACGCGGGCGCGGCAGATCGATCTCAACGATCTCATTGATACGCCCCGGGCGACGCGCAAATACAAAGACTCGATCTGACAGATAAACCGCCTCATCGATTTGGTGCGTGACGAAGAGAACGGTCTTGCGCCCCTCTTCCCACACGCGAAGCAACTCAGTCTGCATGATCTCGCGCGTCTGCGCATCCAGTGCAGAAAACGGCTCATCCATCAGCAAAAGTTCGGGATCGACCGCAAGTGCGCGCGCAAGATTGACCCGCTGGCGCATGCCGCCCGACAATTGTCGCGGATAGTATTTTTCAAATCCCGCCAGGCCAACAAGCTTCAGAAGCTTCAACGTCTTGACGCGCTGCTCGGCATTGCGCCAGCCACCAATCTCTGGCCCGATCTCGACATTGTCGAGGACCGTGCGCCACGGCAAAAGATTATCTTGCTGGAACACAAACCCGCGGTCCGAGCCGGGCCCGGTGATACTGCGGCCGTCCAGCCTCACGTCTCCCGTGGCCCCCGTCTCAAGCCCGCCCACAATGCGCAGAAACGTCGTCTTGCCGCAGCCGGATGGGCCGACAATGGAAATGAACTCACCGCGATGCACATCGACGGAAATATCGCGCAAAACTTCCAGCGTCTCAAACCGCTTGGAGAGATGCGAAACCGAGAGCTTGGTGATTGGATCAACCATTACTCTCTCCACGGAATAAGTTTTGTCTCAAGCCAAGCAAAGCCGCTGGTGAGCGCAATACCAGCGCCTGCCAGCAGTACGACACCGGCGAACAACGTTGGCATATCGAAGGTTTCAGCCGCCTGCTGGATCATCTGGCCAAGTCCGGCGCGCGCGCCAAACAATTCAGCCACGACCACGCCAATCAGGCCGCGGCCGATACCAAGTTTGAACCCGGCAAAGATGAACGGCAGTGCCGACGGCAATGACACTTTGAAGAAGATCTGGCTCGGCGAGGCCCCAAAACTCTTCACAGTTTCGATCAGCTGGCGACTTGTCGTGAGCAGCCCCGCTTCGGTGTTGATCGCCACCGGAAACACAACCAGAACTGCAACCACAATGACCTTTGAAAGAATGCCAATGCCAAACCACAGAATGAAAAGCGGCGCCAACGCCACAGTGGGCGTCGCATAAAGCCCGGAGACCCACGGCTGCAGCGCTTGCTTGCCCGCTTTGGAGCCGGCCATTGCCAACCCCAGCAAAACGCCCAAGACACACGCAATCACGTAGCCAATCAAAAACTCGCTGGCACTGGTCCAGATGTGCGTTTTGAGTTCTCCCGTTTTGGTCAGTTCATAAAGCGCAACCAGCACTTGCGTGGGGGCCGCCAAAAACAATTTCGAGCCGACCAGCACGCGGCTGATAAATTCCCACAACGCCAGACCACCAAAGACCGAGCCCAGCATCCAACCGCGCTTCAAGATGGCATGCACGGGCCACACAGCTGCCTGCCGCAACTTTGCAGCTTTTGTTGTTGGTGTTGAAACATCGTCCGACAGAATTGTCGTCATTTGCCAATCAAGCTCGCATCATAGAAGCGCGATACATCCGTATTGCCTTCGATGTCGCCGAGATCCTTCATGATCTTCAACAAATTCCCAAGTCCTGCCTTATCCGGCGATCCGTCCACATCATAAATCTTGATCTTGTGATAAAACGTCCAGGTTTTCTCGGCATCTTCAGGCTGCGCCTTGGCGCCCTTGACCAGAATGGCGACGCCTTCCTGTTTGTTGGCCTCATCATTGAACCATTCAATGGAGCGCGAGATCATCGTCATGAAGCGTTTGACGATATCCTTATGATCTTTCGCCCAGGCCGTGTTGACGGCATAGCCTGAAAACGGAAAATCCTTCACATAGTCTGGTGTGATACCCAGCATATTGAAGCCATTGCCCTCGGCCTTGAAATTAAAAGGCGACGTCAAAATGGCGGCATCTGCAGATCCTGCCTCAAGGGCAGCGTAGCGCGCTGATGTTGCGCCAGCAAAAATCATGTCATATTCGCCGGGCTTGATGCCATTGGCGATAAGCTGGCGCTCCAGGTAAATGCGCGTGATGTCCTTGAGTCCACCCAGCGATAGCACTTTACCCTTGAGATCCGCATAGGTCTTCAAACTGGGTTTCGAAAGCAACGCATAAGGCGCAGCATTTGCCTGCACGCGCAGGATGATGGCCGGTGCGCCCTTATCAATGGCGCGGATCGGATCCGCCAGTCCCCCCTCGCCGATGTTGACCGCCCCGGCTGCAATCTGCTGGGCGACCGCAGCACTCGAGGGCGCAGACGTGATCTCAATTTCAAGATCAGCATCCTTCGCGAACCCTTTCTGGATGCCAATATAAACAGGCCAGTTGAGGGCAGACCCGGTACCAACAGAACCCAGGAGGATCTTATCGGCTGCCTGCGCATGGCTCATGCCAAGCGCACCCAGAAGCAGCGCAGTCGCGGCGAGACGTTTTCGAGATTTTAAAATAAGCATGACGTCAGGCTCCCGCCTTTGATGTCGACGTGGCAGCGCGCCACGCGTCGGTGATCTCACTGCCCGTGGTCAGCCAGACATCTTCGTGTTTGCAAATATGGGCCAGCGCCTTTTCAAATCCATCGATGCGATGCGGGACACCGGTGAGATAAGGATGCAGCGCGATGGCCATGACGCGGGCCGAGTCTTCGCCTTCGCGGTACAGCACATCAAACTGCCGCTCGATCATCGCACCAAATTCAGGCCCGGACAT
>CAIZGQ010000577.1 GCA_903932565.1 uncultured Hyphomicrobiales bacterium | reverse complement strand
CAACCAATTCCGCCACTGTTGATCAAATTACATCCGGGCAAATGAGCACCTTTCTCAGCGGAAACTTCGCATCTCTGTTTGATGCGACAGGCTGGAAAGCATCTTATTCTGCAGCGGGCGACCAGGGTATTTCAACGCAGATCACGGCGTCTCGCGTCACGATGACGTCGATTTCGGGGAATGATCCTGCCTTCTCCACGATGGCAAAAGCATTTGCGACGATTGCAGATCTGCCTCTCGCACAGATGGGGAGTGATGCGGCCAATATTGCAATTTCAAAGGCAGCTGAGACCGCCAGCAATGCTCTTGCGGGGTTGACGGCGCTCCAGGCACAAGTTGGCACCATGCAGCAGACCGTCAAGGATGCAACACAATCGCTTTCAGTCCAGATCGATACATTCACAAAAGGTATTGAAGCACTTGATCCCGTCGATCCCTACGCTGTCTCCACGCAAGTCACGCAGCTTACAACTCAGCTGCAGACATCTTACACCCTGACTGCGCAACTTCAGCATCTCAGCCTTGCACAATATCTTTGATCGACAGGCGCCATGTATCAGAAACATTATTCGCAGGTTTTGGAAGATTCCGGCAACGAATCCCGCGCCCGTGAGCGCGAGGCTTTCGATACGGCAATTGAATTGCTTGAACTCGCAGACCGCGAAGGCGTTGATTCGCGCGCCTGCATCGATGCTTTGTTTTTCGTGCGCAGTCTTTGGATGATCCTCATGGAGGATATCGCCTCTCCAGAGAATGCGTTCACCGATGAGTTGCGTGCACGGATCATATCGATCGGCATCTGGATGCTGAAGCGGGCTGAAGATATTCGACTCGGTCACTCCGCAGATTTGCAGGGGCTGATCGAAATCAATTCAATCGTTCGGGATGGGCTGAAATAGTCATGCGGATATCCCTTCGCGCCGGTGAAAAAATATTCCTGAACGGGGCCGTCATTCGGGTGGACCGCAAAGTATCGCTCGAGCTTTTGAATGATGTGACATTTCTTTTGGAGGCACATGTCCTTCAGGCAGATCAGACCACAACGCCGCTGCGCCAATTGTACTTTGTGGTGCAGACGATTTTGATCGATCCGAAAGATGGTATCAATGCGAAGCTTATGCTCGATCATATGCTGTCGCGCATGGTTGAGACCTTCAAGAATGAGGAAATTCGCGAGGGACTCGTCAAGGTCCGGGATCAAATTGCGCGCGGGCGTGCATTTGATGCGTTGAAGACGATCCGCGGACTTTATCCCATAGAGCAGGGCATTATCGAGCCCGGTCAACCCTCACAAATCGCCGCCGCCTAAAAGGAGCATGACATGTCAGTCACATCCGCAACCAATGTTAGCAACACCTCAACGTCATCCTCCAATGGTGCCAAAAGCATCTCCGCTTTTGCAGCAGACAGCAGCACGTTTTTGAAGCTGCTTGTGACAGAGTTGCAAAATCAGGACCCCACAAGTCCGATGGATACGTCTTCATATATGAATCAGTTGGCAAGCATGTCGTCGGTCGAACAGGCCGTTCAGACGAACCAGAAGCTTGATCAATTGCTGACGACATCATCGTTGCAGCAGGCGGATCAGGTTATCGGGCGCACAGTCACCAGCGCCGATGGAAGCCAATCGGGAACGGTTGTTGCGGTCAATCTGTCGACCAGTGGCCCCGTTGCACAGCTGACCGATGGCAGCACCCTCGCGCTTGGCTCTGGCATCACGATTTCCTGATTGTGAATGAGGCAGACGCTCTAGACCTCGCACGTTCGGCCATCTGGACGATCCTGCTTGCATCGGGACCGCCGGTTGCCGCCTGCATGATTGTGGGCCTGGCCATTGCCTTTCTTCAAGCTCTGACACAAGTGCAGGAAGCAACCCTCACCTTTGTTCCAAAAATTCTCACCATCATGGTGGTTCTGGCGATTGCGTCCTCCTTCATTGGCGGTCAAATCGGTCTCTTCACGGAAAATGCTTTCAGTCATATCGCTTCCGGGTTTTAGGCGATGCATGAGGTTTCGCCATGTCGAATGCAATTTCACCTCGGGTGGAAGCACCAGGTGCTGGAAAGGATCTTGGTTTCGCGCTCGCGATAACCCTGATCCTTGCGATTTTCTTTCTGCCGGTCCCAGCGATTCTGATCGATCTGGGTCTGGCATTTTCAATCGCCTTTTCTGTTGTCATCCTCATGGTGGCGCTGTGGATTCAAAAGCCACTTGAGTTTTCTGCATTTCCCACGGTTCTGCTGGTCGCAACAATTCTGCGACTTGGCCTTAACATTGCGACGACGCGCCTGATCCTGTCGAATGGATCCGAAGGTGTGACCGCAGCGGGCTTCATCATCGGTGGCTTTTCACGCCTCGTCATGGGCGGCGATTTTGTCATCGGCCTGATCGTGTTTTCAATCCTCGTCACGGTCAACTTTCTGGTCATCACAAAAGGCGCAACGCGTATCGCTGAAGTCGGCGCACGCTTTACCCTTGACGCAATTCCCGGCAAGCAGATGGCGATCGACGCCGACCTGTCAGCCGGATTGATCGACGATAAAGAGGCGCAGCGTCGGCGTCGCGAGCTCGAAGAAGAAAGTTCTTTCTTCGGATCCATGGACGGTGCCTCAAAATTTGTTCGTGGCGACGCGATCGCCGGCCTGATCATTCTTGCGGTGAATGTGCTGGGCGGCATCATCATCGGCGTCACCCGCCATAAAATGTCACTTGGTGCAGCAGCGGACGTCTACACGAAGTTGTCGGTTGGTGACGGCCTCGTCTCGCAAATTCCAGCCCTGATTGTGTCCCTTGCCGCAGGCCTCCTAGTGTCAAAGGGTGGCACGAAGGGGTCAGCTGAAGCCGCCGTGTTGAGCCAGCTTGGGCTTTATCCGCGTGCCCTGATGTCGGCGGCAGCCCTGCTGGGCGTTCTTGGCCTCATTCCTGGCTTGCCGCTTTGGCCATTTGCAAGTTTGTCGGCGTTGCTGGCGCTGATCGCGTACACCATTCCTCGCAAGAAGGCAGAAGCGTTGGCGCGTGATGTGCAGGACGCGCAATATGCTGAGAATGCCAAGCCGCGTGATGCACAGGAGAGTGT
>CAIZGQ010000576.1 GCA_903932565.1 uncultured Hyphomicrobiales bacterium | reverse complement strand
TCACCTGAGTTCAGGCTGCGCGCCACTTCTTTCCAATTTATGCAAGCAGATCAGCGCCGAGCAGTTTCATCCTGTGATATGGTTTCCGGTCTCTGACCAAGCCCGCGGGGGCAGCGCTCTATCATGCCACTGCGCCGGAACGTAGCGAAACGTCAGCACGCACCATTTGTCACGACAACAACAAGTGGCGTAAGCATTGCTTGAAACGATCCAACTGAGCACTGCGGCAAGACCAAGACGATACGTTGATGAATAGACAAAGCCTTGGCACTTTGACGGCGCACGTGGCGGGCCTGCCCCTCCTCCTGCGCCAAGCCCGTTCGAGCGTTGCACCGCTGTCCGTCCTTCAAGGTGTCGTCATTGGGGCCGGGCTTTTTTGGTCCATCGGCTTTGTCTGGCTCGGCCTCGTCTATCACGTGGAAGCCTATGGCGACGGTTCGATTTTTGCGTATGCCATTGCAGTCCAGGACACTTGGGCCTTTCATTGGCACAACATTGCGCCGCGCCTAACTGTTTATGCTTTCACCATGCTGCCAGCGGAATTTGTCGTCCGCATCACGGGCAATCCGTATGCCGGGATGGCAACCTATGGCGGACTTTTCTTTGGCACGCAGATCCTGGGGCTCGTCGCGACGTGGTGTTGGGATATCTCACCACGCAAATTGTTTTTCACCTTTGCTTGCGCCAGTGTGATGCTTTTGGACCCACTGGTGTTTGGCGCGCCAAGCGAAGTGTGGGTCTCCAACGCGTTCTTCTGGCCAACGCTGGCCTACGGGTCCTTCAAAGCCACAACAAAAAACTCCATGATCGTAATGACGCTTTTGATGTCGGCGCTGGTGTTGAGCCATGAAACAGCGCTGCCGTTCGCCGTCATGATCGCCACCTCCGTTTTGATTTTCTGCATCCACCCTCTGCAAAAACGGGCCGCCCTCGTGGCGTTGGCAATCGCAATTCTGGCGTGGAGCGTGATAAAAGTTCAAATCCCACCCGACGCCTATTATGCGGACGTGCTGAAACGGGCCGCCCTCAACTTCTTCAATCCCAGCTTATTGCTCTGCGCGCTCGTGCTGATTTTGACGTCGTCGCTTGTTTTCTATCTCAGCGTGCTGGCGATTTTGCATCGATGCCATCGTCAGAACCCAACTGCGTTGGCGGTCGCCCTCACACTGGGTGCTCTGGCTGTGTACTGGCTCTGGTATGATCACACGATCCATGCCGAAAGCCGTTATTACATGCGGACATTTCTGGCGGGCGGCATCTTGGTGCTGGGCACACTGGCGGTTCTCGTTAACGCGCATGTGGAGCACGGCGCGTCCTCATCAAGCAGGTGGATTGCGCGCGGGTTCGCGTTCTTTCAGCAACCGACCAGCACCAGAGGTCTCTGCGGCGCACTCTGCATCGTCACGGGCATTTACATCGTCGAGACCGCGAAATTCGTCTCTGTGTGGGACATGTACCAGCGGGATCTCAGAAGCCTTGTGCTCAGTGAGCAAGCCGACCCGTCGCTCGGCAATCCAGCGTTTGTGTCGTCGAAACGGCTCGGCACGCAGGTGAGCCAACTCGCGTGGTATTCCACCACGCCCTATCTCGGGCTCATCGTCAGTAACTTTCAAGCACGACGTTTGCCGATTGATGCCATCGGGCGTTATTTTTGGCTCGCCTGCTCGACTGCGACGCAAAACATGAAGGCCACGCGCGTTGTCCCGGAATCAGCGCGCGACATGATCCGCGTTTATTCCTGCCTGCATCGACAGGATTAGGTGACTCGGCAGAAGGCTTGCGTGCTTCGCTGAAAGACATCCGACCGGTTTTTTTGCCGACGAAACAAACAGAAATCCTATATTTTCATCATGAGATGAAGCGACAACGTCTCGATTAACCTGTCGATGGAACGAGAAGGTTTCTCTGACGAACATAATCGCGCAGACAGGCCCGATTTGCTTATCTGCGCCATACCTGTTGTCGGCGCAAACAAAGCCATCGCCTTCGTGACTTACGCCTCCAGCCCAAGCTTTTGCGCCAGCCCGATGCGCTGCAGCTTGCCTGTCGCGCCTAGCGGGATTTGCTCCAGCAGCAGGATTTTGCGCGGCACCTTGTAGGGCGCGAGGCGCTTGGCAGCAAAGTCGCGGATGTCTGCCTCGGACGCGGACGCCCCTTCGCGCAGCACGATGGCTGCCGCCACTTCCTCGCCAAGCTTGT
>CAIZGQ010000575.1 GCA_903932565.1 uncultured Hyphomicrobiales bacterium | reverse complement strand
TCTTCATGCGCTGCGGCCGACGGCTCGCGCGCGCACACGTCACGAGGGATAGTCGACATGCGGCTCGATCAAGCGGCGAAAAGCCTCCTTCTGTCGGAATTCGTGTCTGGCTTTGCGCTGGCCATGCGGTATTTCTTCAAGCCGAAGGCGACACTGAATTACCCGCACGAAAAGAATCCCGTGTCGCCGCGCTTTCGTGGCGAACATGCGCTGCGCCGCTACCCCAATGGCGAAGAGCGCTGCATTGCCTGCAAGCTGTGCGAGGCGATCTGCCCGGCGCAGGCCATCACCATTGAAGCGGGGCCGCGCCGCAACGATGGCACGCGCCGCACCACGCGCTATGACATCGACATGGTGAAATGCATCTATTGCGGCTATTGCCAGGAAGCCTGCCCGGTTGACGCGATTGTCGAGGGACCGAACCAGGAATTCGCGGTCGAGACGCGCGAAGAGCTTCTCTACGACAAGAACCGCCTGCTGGACAATGGTGCGCGCTGGGAGCGCGAACTTGCGCGCAACATCGCGCTTGATGCGCCCTATCGCTGAGTCTCAAGGAAACATCATGACCGCCGCCGCGTTTTTCTTCTATCTCTTCTCAGCCATCACGGTGTTCTCCGCGCTGATGGTGATCGCGGCACGCAATCCCGTGCATTCCGTGCTGTTTCTGATCCTCGCCTTCGTCAATGCGGCGGGCCTGTTCCTGCTGCTGGGGGCCGAGTTTCTGGCGATGATCCTTGTCATTGTGTATGTCGGCGCGGTTGCAGTGCTGTTCCTCTTCGTCGTCATGATGCTCGATGTGGATTTTGCTGAACTGAAGCAGGGCTTTCTGCAATACCTGCCGATTGGCATTATCGTGGGTCTTGCGGTTGTGGTGGAATTGGCGCTGGTCGCGCTGAACTGGACATTAGAGCCCGGCTCCATCGCACGGGCCGCCTCGCCAGCTGCCCCCGGCCTGTCGAACACGGAAGCGCTCGGCCGCGTGATCTACACACAATATGCCTATCTGTTTCAGGCCGCCGGTCTTGTGCTGCTGACGGCGATGATTGGTGCGATTGTGTTGACGCTGCGTCACAAGCCGAGTGTCAAGCGTCAGATCGTGTCCGTGCAGAACGCGCGCACGGCAGAGCAGGCAGTCGAAGTTAAAAAAGTGCCCTCGCGGGCTGGTGTTTGAGGCGGGATCGAGGACAGACACATGGACATCGGTCTCAATCAATATCTCACGGTCGCAGCCATGGTGTTCACCATTGGCGTTGCGGGAATCATTCTCAACCGCAAGAACATCATCGTCATCCTGATGTCGGTGGAACTGATCCTGCTCTCGGTGAACATCAACCTTGTCGCCTTCTCCTCGGCCCTTGGTGATCTCTCCGGCCAGGTGTTTTCGCTGTTCATTCTCACGGTTGCGGCAGCGGAAGCAGCCATCGGCCTTGCCATTCTTGTCACTTATTATCGCAACCGCGGCACCATTGCGGTTGAAGATATCAACGCGCTGAAGGGCTGATCGACGATGATTTCTCTGATCGTCTTCCTGCCGCTGCTCGG
>CAIZGQ010000574.1 GCA_903932565.1 uncultured Hyphomicrobiales bacterium | reverse complement strand
GCTGTTGTCACCGCAGCACCAGCACTTGGCGCATGGTTCGTGCGCCATGGCTTATGCCCAGCGCCCGAAGAGTTGGATCCACCTGCCGTTTTCCAAAGCCTGTCTGAGCTACAAACAAACGTCAGCTGAAGCCGACACGCAGGCCAAACTCGGCTAAAGATTTTGCCAGGCGGCGCATGCCGCAGATCCGCAGCAAGCAGAAAAGCAGCATGATCCCCTTGTCGACGTTTCCTGGTTTCGTGCGCCGTCCCCGTCTGCGCGCAGCGCTGCTGAGCGCGTGTTTGCTGGCACTCCCAACCTTTGCGTGGGCACAGGCGAATTCCAAACCTGCGGCTGATCCCAAGCCTTTCACCATTCCGGCCTTCGCGCCGGTGGCCAACGAGATGGCGGTCGACGTCACCAACCACTCCACACCAGAACTCTGCGCCGAGCGCGACAACGTCCAGATCGATTTCTCGTCACCGCTGGTGCGCCGCTTCCAGCTTCAGGCGGTGCATCCGTCCTACATCGGCATGATCTCGACAGATCGCTGGGCGCCGGACTGGACAAGTTGCGACATGACGCACGACCCGCATTTCCCGGCGGATGCGCGGCGCGTGACGTTCTGGGAAACGCCGGAGTTCTGGCTGACGGGCTACACGTTCCCGTCGTTCTGGCGGCCGGGGACTGTGCCGGTGCGCGTGGGAGACCGGGTCGAAACTGGCCTGCATCTGGTGCAGCTCTGGATGCTGCATCGGGAGCGCGCGGAGGAGGTTCTGGCCTTCTATCCACCCGATGGATATTGGCGTATTCGGCCGCTGCCGTTCGGCGAGATGCGCTGGACGGCGTATGGCTCGTCCTTTCTGCTCGGCCCGGTCGAGGTGGATGATCGGCCCTTGGTCAAGATCAAGGAAATGGCCTTTGACCCGGCGACCAAAAGCTTTCGCCTGAGCTTTCAGAGCGGTGGATCTGCAACGCTGACCCTGCAAGGGGCGGATCAGGACCATATTTCGTTTGAAGCCAAGCTTGATGGTCTGCCGGCGGATAAACCGTTCCTGACGCTACGCTCCATGTACACGTCCGAGAGCAATTCTGATGTCGCGCGCGTTGCCTGGCGCACCAAGGGCGGGGCTGGCTGGGGCGAGGCCCCCGTCATGGGCTTTGGCGGGGCGCAGGCGACGGAGTTTTGGGCCGGGCGGACGTCCCCCTCGCGTCACAATCTCAGCGCACCCGATATGGTGCTGAGCCATTTCGAGGGCGCAACCGCCAAATAACGACGCCTGGTTTCGCTAGTCGTCAGCCCCGTCACCCGGGTCAAACGCGCCGTCATCCCGGATGGTGGCGTGCGGCCCCCCATAGGCCAGCGAGGGGCCGATGGGGGCGGGGGGCGCCATGCTGCTCAGCCGGCGGGTTGAGAGCGGCACCCGGCTGTTGCCGGGCTGGTTGGGCTGACCCATGCCATCGGGCTGATGCAGCGCCATGGCCTCGCGGGGTGACGAGCCATTGCGCGGGGCCGCGCCATTGCGTGCGACGTCCAGCTCTTCATCCAATTGCGGCGGGTCTGGCAAATTGTCCCTGCGCGGAAGTGGGGGCAGCAACTGAGGCGAGGGCAGGGGCTTGCAGATACGGCGCGGCCCGGTGGACGTGTTGCCATGCATCGCGAGATCGAGATGGATGTGGTTGT
>CAIZGQ010000573.1 GCA_903932565.1 uncultured Hyphomicrobiales bacterium | reverse complement strand
CGCTTGGCAGCTTCCAGCTGGCTGTAGACGTCCGCCTTGTAATCATCGGCTTCTTTCTGGCCTTCCGGCGTCAGCGCTTTGTCGCGAAACGTGCCCGGCATCAACTCGAAGGCCATGGGCGCGTAGATCTCGCGCTCCGTGCGCAACACGTGCTTGGGGGCTGGAGCAAAGGCGGACGGTGGCAGGATGGACTCGTTGACGCCCGGTTTCAGCGGGCTTGCGTCGGGCGGTTTGGGCAGCGCCGGCAACGCTTGTGCATCCGCAGGCGTTGGCGGTGCTGCAGATTGGGGTGCTGCAGATGAAGCTGACTTGGCGTCCGGCGTTGCAGGCTCTGGGCTTGGCGCGGGCTCCTGTGGTTTGCTGTCGGATTTCGGCGGTTCGGATTTCGATGGTTCAGATTTCAGGGCGTCCGGCTTGGGCTTTTCTGTCTTTGCAGGACTCTGTTCTGCCTTTTGCTGCTCAGGTTTGGGTTTTTCAAATTTCGGTGGGTCGGGCTTTTTGGGCTCGGGCGGCGACTGAAACTCCTTCGGGGCTTCGGGAAATTGAAGGGTTGGAATCGCAGGTGGCTTTGGCACCTCGGTGACGATCTCAACCGGTGTTGTCTGTTCAATTTCGTCTGGTAGCTTGCGCTCGGACCATAGGGCGAGCCCGATCAAGAGGCCGTGACAGGCAAAAACAGACGCCACGCAAATCCAGATCAGCCGCGAGGCAGGCTTTGGCGCGGGCGCGCTGAGTGCACCAACGGAAAGTGCCCCGTCAAGCCTTGGAGCCGTGTCGGACAGGCCGTCGTCGGGCAGGTCGTCGCTGCGCAAGGTGTGATCTGCCAACACGCGGCCCCAATCCTATCTCGCGTCCGGCCCGCCGCGCAGCGCTTTCATCAGCGCCCAATCGGGATTGCCGTCGGGGCGAAGATGATAGCGCGCCTGCACCTCGCGGATCATATCCCGCATCGCAAAGCTGATGCGGCCTTCCTTGTCATCGACCGCGTATCCCAGTTTGATGAGATATTGCTGCAATTCCTTGCGTTCTTCGCGCGGCAGCGGCTGCTCGTCGGCAGGCCACGCGGAGACAAAGGCCGGACGGCCCTTCATGCGATCCGCCAGATGCGCAACTGACAAAGCGTAAGCATCCGAATTGTTGTAGGTTTTGAGCACAGCAAAGTTCTGCGTGGCAAGAAACGCCGGTCCCGCAGCGCCCGATGGGAAAAACATGATGCCCTCGCCGGTTGCAGGAAGCGCTCCCTTGTCGGCGCGGTGAATGCCAAGCTTGGCCCAATCGGCAAAGCTGTGACGGCTGATGGCGTAATCGAAATTCGCTGGCAGCACGACTTCAAAGCCCCATGGCAGGCCGCGCTGCCAGCCATTCTGCGAAAGATAATTGGCGGTCGAAGCCAATGCATCCGGCAGGCTGCGCCAGATGTCGCGATGCCCATCGCCGTCAAAGTCGACCGCAAATTTCTCAAAGCTGGAGGGCATGAATTGCGTCTGCCCCATGGCACCGGCCCACGAGCCGCGCATGTCGGCGCGAGGCACATCACCCTTTTGCAGGATGCCGAGGGCTGTGACGAACTCGCGCGCAAAATAATCCGTGCGATACCCGATATAGGCGAGCGTGATCAGCGAGCGCAGCACATCCTTCGAGCCGGGCGACGCACCAAAATTGCTCTCCACCCCCCAGACCGCGACCACGATCTCGGCTGGCACGCCGTAACGGACTTCGATCGCCTGAAGTGTTGTGGCGGCTTTTTCCAGTTCCTTGCGGCCGGAGGTGATACGCGACGCGCTGACAGCACTCGCCAGATAGGCCCCGATGGGGCGGCTGAATTCCGGCTGGCGCTTGGTCAAAGCCTCGACTTGCGGGTCCGGCGTCAGGCCCGCGATCGCCCGGTCAAACACCGCATCGGACACGCCGCGCGACCGGGCAGCCGGCCGCAGTGTCTCCAGATAGTCCGCGAACGGCTCAGCGCGCACAGGGGAGGCCGCGAGGCACAGCAGCAGGGTGAGGCGGGCAGCAAGGCGGATCACGGCAGGGCTCCGGTGAATGGCATGCGCATTGGGCAAGGTTGCGGGCAGAAGGCAAGGGCTCAGAGCCGGGTGGGAACTGGACAATCGCGCCAAGCCCGGGGCAAATACGCGACGTTTGAAAAATCTGGGAGAAACGCCGTGAGCCTCCGTACGCTGTTGCCGATTGATCGCCGAAGCCTGCTGGCGGGCGCCGCCGCCACCTTTGCCGCACCGGCCATGGTGCGGGCGCAGGCCAAATCGCTCAAGATTGCGGTGCTCCTGCCGCGCTCGGGCTATCTTGCCTCCGCTGGCCAAAGCTGCCACCGGGGCGCGCTTGCCGCCTCCAAGGTGCTGGCCGATCTCGGCTATAATGTGGAACTCGTGCATGTGGATGTGGAATCGGCCGCAGACGTTGCCCGCACCCAGGCCGAGAAGGCCATCAACGAAGGCGCGCAGTGCATCATCGGCGCTTTCGATTCCGGGCTGACGCTCGCCATCGCGCAGGTCTGTGAGCAGCGGCAGGTGCCGCTCGTGATCAATGTCGCCGCTGCCCCGCAGATCACCGAGCAGGGCTACAAATATCTCGTCCGCAACTTCCAGACGGCGGGGCAGCTTGTCACCAACGGCCTGCGGCTGATCAAGGAAGTCTCCGACGCCACAAAGGTGACGTTCGAGAAGGCTGTCTTCATCCACGCCAACGATACGTTTGGCACCGCGCAGCGCGGCGCAATGGATGCGATTTTCCCCAAGGCCAACATGCCGTTCCCGATTGCCGAATCCATCGCCTATGATCCAAAGGCGCAGGATTTGTCGGTGGAAGTCACCAAGCTCCGCTCGATCAATCCGGATCTCGTGATGGTGATCACGCGCTCGGGCGATGCCATCAAGCTCGTGCGTGACATGGTGCGCCAGCGCTTCGAGCCGAAGGCCATCATCTCGCCGGGGTCTCCCGGGCTTTACGATGAAGAGTTTTATTCAGCACTTGGCCCCTTGGCCGATTACGCCATGTTCAACCTGCCATGGGCCAACCCCAAGTCGAAGATCACGCAGGCACTGGAGGCATCTTTTGCGATTGCCAATCCAAAGAACCGGTTTGCGGTCGACTCATTCAATGCGGGCTTTACGTTTGAAGCGTTGCTCGTGGCAGCCGATGCGTTCAAGCGCGCGGGCACCGGCAATGGTCCCGAGCTGATGGCGGCGATCAAGGCCACCAAGCTTGAAGAGCATGTGATGATCGGCGGGCCGATTGCGTTTGATGAAAAGGGCCAGAACGTCAACATCGGTTCAGCTGCCGTGCAGAACCAGAAGCAGGCGCCGGTTGTTGTGTACCCCTCGGCCGTTGCTGCTGCAGCACCTGTGTTGCCCATGCCGGGGTGGCAGGCGCGGAAGTAGGGCGGTTCTTGCCCCTCATCCGTCACGCATCCATATCGGACCTGTCCGATATGGACATTTAAATCGGCGAACCCCGGCTATAGCCGGGTTCGCTGCG
>CAIZGQ010000572.1 GCA_903932565.1 uncultured Hyphomicrobiales bacterium | reverse complement strand
CCGTGGAGAAGCCAAGCAGATGATAGACCGGCGAATATCCAAGAACCGCTGTCGCCAAGGGCAGAATGCCAAGCCATCCAAAATGATTGAAGCCCGTAGCGGGGAATCCAAATTTTGTTGCAAACGCAATCAGGTAGAGCCCGATCACAGCACGAAGCGCCCGATCCATCATACCAAGATTGGTGGACACAGTTTCCGCCCTTGAATCTGCAAGGTTGTAAACACAACCTCTTGCCCCTTTGTGCCTACGACCAACGTCTTAAGCCTTATCATTAGTTCGCAAGGAAACGAGATGGTCAAGTGCCGAAATAAAACGCGTTACGGGATGATCTTGGCGCGGCCCGTGGCATCGCGACCCATAAGGCTCCGGGGGCTGATACCCAGCAGACGCAAAACGATCATCAGGCCAACACTATAGACGATCATGCCCAGGAGCCCGTCAGCCAGGAGTGCGGTCTCGCTTCGAAGCATCGGCAGCGAATTGGCGAGCTGCAAAACGGCGTCGCGCACAAAAAATGTTGCCAGCGCCAAGGCCAATCCGGCCACGCCACTCGCCATCAGCACTTTGGCCAGCAGAGGGTCAATTCGCATGGACCCCGAGCGCAACGCGAGCGCCACCAGCAACAGCAGGTTGACCCACGCCCCAATGGCAGTGGCGGTTGCCAGGCCGACAGCGCCCAATGACCCATAGAGCATCAGTTTCAAAACCACATTGGCACCAACGGCCGCGAGCGAAACCAACATCGGCGTGCGTGTGTCGCCGAGTGACTGAAAGCTCGCGCGCGCCGAGGCAATCAGCACAACGGCCAGCAAGCCAATGCCATAAGCGGCCAACACATTGGCGGAGGCCTGCGCCGCCTCCAGCGTGAAGCGCCCGCGCAAAAACACACCCTGCATGATGAGATCAGGGATCATCAGGAACGCGACGAAGAACGGCATCGACAGCGCAATGGTCAAAGCCATCGTGCGGTTCTGCGCCGAAAATGCACCATCGGAATCGTTCGCCGCCAGCCGTCGGCTCATCTCGGGCAGCAGCACCGTGCCGGCTGCAATTCCAATCACGCCGATCGGCAGCTGGTAAATACGATCAGCATAATAGATCGATGAAATCGCACCCGTTGGCAAAAGCGACGCGATGATCGTGTCCGCAAACAGCGCGATCTGCACACCGGCAGACCCAATGACCGCAGGGCCGAGCGCTGTGAAAAACTGCTTCACATCGGCGTCCCAGCGCGGCCGCGCGACACCCTCCAGAATGTTGTTGCGGCGCGCATCAACCATCACAAGAGCAAGCTGTGCGATGCCTGACACCGTGATGCCGACAGCTGCGGCGATGCCGGCATCGGGAAACAAAAACGCAACGCCCAGAAACGCCATCATCACAATATTCAGCAGAACGGGCGCAAACGCCGCTGCGGCAAAGCGGCGATTGGCGTTCAAAGTGCCCGCGTGCAGCGTCACCAATGTGATGCAGGCCAGATAGGGAAAGGTGATGCGCGTCATGGTGAGCGCGGCCGCAAACTTTTGCGGGTCCGCTTCAACGCCCGGTGCCAGCAGATTGATCAGCTGCGGCGTGAACGCCCAGGCGAGGGTCAGCAGCCCGAGCTGCGATATCAGCAGCAACGTGAAGATCTGGCTTGAAAAGGTCTTCGCCCGCGCAGGTCCCTCGGTCTGCAGCACGCGCGCATAAGAGGGCACATAGGCCGCGTTGAATGCGCCCTCCCCAAAGATCGCGCGGAAATGGTTTGGCAAGCGGAATGCAATGTAAAACGCATCCGCAAGCCAGCCTGCCCCCAGCACCGCGCCCAGCATCACATCGCGCAGGAACCCGGTCATGCGTGAGAGCAGCGTGAAGCCGCCAACCGACAGAAGGTCTTTAAACATCGAGCTTGTCTGTCGCCTGTTCCTTGGCGCGCGCGTCGCCGATGTTTTCCGCCACGAGGTAGAGCGGGCGGCGCTTCACCTCGGCGAAGATGCGGCCGATATATTCCCCAAGCACACCAAGTGAGATCAGCTGCACGCCGGAGAAAAACATGACGGACACGATGAGCGAGGCAAAGCCCGGCACATCGACGCCGCGCGTCATGGTCTCAAGGATAAAATAAAACGCGGCAAACAGCGCCAACACTGCGGTGGCGATCCCGACATAGGTCCACACCATCAGGGGCAACGTCGAAAACGACATCAGCCCGTCAAGCGCAAAACGCGTCAGCTTGCGATAGCTGAATTTGGAAAATCCATGCACACGATCATCAATCTGGATGGGCACGCCAATCGACTTGTAGCCGATCCATGCATAAAGCCCTTTTGAAAAGCGCGCGCGTTCGCCCATCGAACGCAAGGCGTCCACGGCCTGGCGGTCGAGCAGCCGAAAATCGCCGGCGCCTTCCGGCAGCGGCGTCTCACCAAACGCGCTGAACATGCCGTAGAAATTCTGCGTCAGCCAACGCCGCATCGGCGTGTCGCTCGCCCGATCAATGCGCTGGCCATAGACGTTCTTGTACCCCTGCCGCCAATAATTGACGAAGGTCTCAATGGCTTCAGGTTGATGCTGAAGGTCCGCATCAATGATGACAACAGCAGCTCCGCGCGCATGATCGAGACCGGCGGCGATCGCAATCTCCTTGCCAAAGTTGCGGCTGAACGAGACGCAGCGCACGCGCGGGTCGCTGTGGTTCAACGTGCGCAGAACCTCGAGCGTTGTGTCTGTCGAGCCATCATCAATGAAGACGATCTCGAAGGACCGCACACAGCGCGAAAGCACCGGAACGAGGCGGGCGACGAGGGCTGCAACATTCCCGGCTTCGTTGAGCACAGGTGCGATGACCGAGAGTTCGGGGGCAAGAGCCAGCGAGCCCTGCTCGGGAAGGCTTGCTGCACCGGGCGCTTCGTGTGTCATGGCTGGATCGCGCGTCCTGTTTTGAACCCGTTGCGTGACGGGTTATATCGTGTGGCTGGCTGCGTCATCGCAGGCAAAGTATGACGCAAAGCATTAAGCCAAGCCGCGAGAAAGATGAAATGGTCACGAGTCTTTTTCAGGGTGAGGATGCCGTGCCCTGGAGGCCCCGTTGCCAGCCAACCTGAGCCTGCCTTTGGTGCTTTGTGCGGATGATTATGCCCTGACCCCGGCCGTCAGTGCCGGGATCCTGGAGGCCCTGTCCGCCGGTCGTCTGAGCGCGACGAGCGTCATGACCACGCGACCCAACTGGCCGGCGGCCGCCCCCGCTCTGCGCCGCTTCGATGGCAGGGCTGACATTGGCTTGCACCTCGACCTCACGCTGGGCCCCGCGAAAGGTCGCATGCCGCACTTTGCCCCGACGGGAAATTTTGCACCGATCGGCAAACTGTTGGTCCGATCCCTGCGCGGTCATTTTGCGGGGCCCGACGCGCAGCGTGAAGTGCGACAGGAGATCGGTCGGCAACTCGACGCGTTTGAGGCTGAGTTTGGCCGCCCGCCCGACTATCTCGATGGGCACCAGCATGTCCACGCCCTGCCCGGGATACGGGATGCGGTGCTGGCTGAATGCGCCGCACGGCATCTGGCCAGCCGCCTCTGGCTGCGCGATCCTGCAGACCGGTCAACGGCCATCATCCGACGCGCGGTCGAGGTGCCAAAGGCCCTGCTGATCACACGCCTCAGCATGGGCTTTGCCGCTGCGGCGCGGTCCCATGGCTTTGCCGTGAACCAGGGCTTTGCGGGGTTCTCCAGCTTCAACGCGGCGCGAGACTTTGGTCGCGATTTTGCGCGTTACCTGAT
>CAIZGQ010000571.1 GCA_903932565.1 uncultured Hyphomicrobiales bacterium | reverse complement strand
CCAAAGCTCCTCATGTCGAAAGGCGCTCGGAAGCTGGACAGGCCTATTGTAAGCGCCCGCAGCGGGATCATCGCACCATCCTGCGTGCGATCGTATGGGAACAAGCGGCGTGGGTCCGCCCGACAGATAAAGGCGGTCGCGACGCGTCATCGTCGCCTCAATTCGCAAAATCCCGATGGGGGTGGCACCGTCACCCTCCCGCTTTGCGTGCGTCAGGCCCGAGCGACCCAAAGCGCAGCGCATCACGCAAGGACCGGCCAGAAGTCGGCCCACGTGAACACGGCCCGGAAGCCTTGAAACTCTCAACACACCCAGCTTGGGGGCTTTCAACGGAGGTTTATCATCGCGTATCGAGCACTTGGCGTAATTTTGTCCGGTACTGCCCTTCGAGAGCACAGCTTTCCCCGGCCAATTCCCGACCCGGAAAAGTGGCGCTCCGAACGCAGAACCTGGTTTTCTGGACTTCATACCCGGTCCATGCTGAATTCGCTGCGCTGACGCGAACAAATGAAATTTGGAACCCGCCGGTGGCCGTTTCAAGGAATGACTGATGACGCAAGTCCGTAAAATTCTCATTGCAGATGACGATATCGAACTTCGGGTTGCGCTTGCTGAGCAATTGGCACTGCATGAAGAGTTCACTGCGATTCAGGCGGAAAACGCGTCCAAAGCGCTCTCGGTGACACGGATGGAATCGCCGGATCTCGTGATTATGGATGTTGGTCTGCCGGATATGGATGGCCGGGAGGCCGTCAAGTTGATGCGGCGCGATGGCTTCAAAAATCCGATCATTATGCTGACCGGTCACACATCTGATTCCGACGCAGTCCTGGGACTGGAATCGGGCGCAAATGACTATGTTTCAAAACCATTTCGGTTTGCCGTCTTGCTGGCGCGCATGCGGGCACATTTGCGTCAGCACGAAGCTAGCGATGATGCCGTGTTCCAGATTGGCGCCTATACGTTTCGTCCAAGCTCCAAGCACCTCGTGAACCAGAAGGGCGGCAAGCTGAGGCTGACGGAGAAAGAGACGGCAATTTTGCGCTTTCTCTATCGCGCCAACCAGCAGGTGGTGACGCGCGATATTCTGCTGCGTGAGGTTTGGGGATACAATTCCAACGTGACAACCCACACGCTTGAGACACACATCTATCGGCTGAGGCAAAAGATCGAACAGGATCCGGGCAATTCCCAGCTTCTTGTGACCGAGGCTGGTGGCTACAAATTGTCTTTGTGATCATCCATCATGTTTAGAAAAGCGCCGCCTGATGTCGTTTGATTCTGAGATGCGAAACTTTGATCGGGTAGCAATTTTTGCAGACCTGGAGCCAGAGGCCCAGCGCCTAATTGCGTTTGCATCGGAAACAAAAATCTTGCGCGCTGGCGACATTCTTTTTCGGCGTGGCGAAAAGTCAGATTGCGGCTTTATCATCAAGACTGGTTCGATTGCCCTTGATGCATCCGACACGGGTGCCCCCGTCAAGCAGGTGCTTGGTCCGCGCAGCCTGATCGGCGAAACCGCACTTCTTACAGAAACAGAGCGGCCGATGACGGCGGTGGCTCGCGAGCCAACGACAGTGATGCGGGTCCCGCGCACGCTGTTTCACCGCGTTCTGCGTGAATTTCCGAAAAGCGCTCAAATCATCAGGGGTCGCCTCATGGGACGCCTGAGCGGGCTCATGAGTGAGCTCGAGCAGATGAGCGCAAGCCAGATCAAGGCCTGACTCAGGCCAGCGACACCATCGACGGGACGTGGTCGGACGGACGCTCCCATCCGCGGGCCGCTTTGTGGATCGATACAGCTTGAAGATGCTTTGCGGCTGGTGGCGTCATCCAGATGTGGTCAAGACGGCGGCCTTTGTCGGCGATTTCCCAATTTGGTGATCGATAGCTCCACCAGGAATAGATCTTTTGGTCTGCGGGAAACTTTTCGCGAACAGCATCGATCCAAGGCCCGCTTTTCTGCAGAAGTCCCATCTTTGCCACTTCGATGGGCGTATGACTGACCACAGAAAGCAGCGCTTTGTGGCTCCAGACGTCGGTCTCAAGCGGAGCCACATTCAGGTCACCAACCAGGATCGCGGGCGCCTCAACTAACTTGCAGCTGGCGAACCAGCTTGTCATTTCATCCAGAAAATCGAGCTTATGCCCAAATTTCGGATTGATCTGACGGTCTGGCTCGTCCCCGCCGGCCGGCACGTAAAAGTTATGGATCGTCAGAGGGATTTCGCCAAGAAAGCTGACCTTGACCCTAACTGACACATGACGCGCGTCACCCATCCCGCAAAAGTCACGCTTGTCCATGTCGAGAATGGGAAGACGCGATGCGATGGCGACGCCGTGGTAGCCTTTCTGGCCGTTGATCGCCAAATGATCAAAACCCATGCTCTTGAAGACCCCGCTGGGAAATTCGGAGTCGCGGCACTTGGTTTCCTGCAAGCACAGAATATCGGGTTGATGTTCCTGTACGTAGCGTTCGACCAGCCCCGCGCGCAAGCGAACGGAATTGATGTTCCACGTCGCAATCTTCAAACTCATGTCGTTCCCGGCGGAATTGCAATTCGTCCCAAGATTATTGGACGTTCATGCTGATGGGTGAGAGAGCGTCAGTCTTTGACACGTTCATAGTTGATTACAAACAGCGATGGGTCTGGTGGTGTTTTCGTGTCAATGTCGAACAACGAGACCAACGTGTCGAAGCCTTGCGGATCAGTGACAGTCCACTGCTTCAGTTCAAAATGGACCGGATCAAACACAAGCCGGATGCGAGAAGTACCGCCGAAGGTTGCTTTGTCTTCCACCAAAATCGAGACTGATTGCTCGTTCGATTTCACCTCGATGATCTTGAGGTCAGAGGCCAGATCAATTTTAGCCTTGAGTAGAAATTTCAACGGCGTCTGCGCGACGAAATAAAGATCCTGAGTTTGCAATTTCTTGTCGCGGATTGCGACGGAGGATCCGTCCGAAATGATCTGCAATGTCGCTGGCGGCTGATAGTCGAAACGCACGCGGCCGGGCTTCTGCAGGTAGAGTTTGCCCTCGGCCCGCCGACCGTCCGCACCAAGCTGGACGAAAT
>CAIZGQ010000570.1 GCA_903932565.1 uncultured Hyphomicrobiales bacterium | reverse complement strand
GAAATCCGCCACAAACCACGGCTTGACGCTTTCGCGATAAACCCAGTGATACGAGTTGAGCGCTGAGGCCGCCCGCAAAATGGCCGTCCACTGGAAATAATCCAGCGAGCCGCCGACAGCCTCTTCATCGGGCAGCAGCACGTGGTATTTCACATCGAGCAAACGCGCGGTGTTGTCGGCGCGCTCCATGTAATGGCCCAGACGCATGAACCAGTAGGAATCATTGCGCAGCATCGTCCGGAATGCCGTGCCATCGAAATCGAGCGCAAACTTCTTGGCAAAATCCAGAAAGCGCCGCGTCTTTTCACGGTCGACCTTGCCGCCTGCGGCTTCGGCAACATAGCGCCGCAAATCCAGCCAGCCGCCGTTAATCGTGTCCCACGTTTCGGCCGTCAGGGCCGTGCGCACGCCGCGCGCATTGTTGCGGGCAAGCTCGATGCAATTGACGATCGACGCGGGGTTACGGGAATCATAGGCCAGAAACAGCGTGACGTTTTGCTCGTCCACGGTTTCGTAGATTTCTTTGAACGCTTCCAGAGCGCCAGCTGAGAGCAGCGCGCTTTCCCATTCCGTCCCCTGGCCACCATAGGTTGACGGCAAGGTCGCGAGGCGCTGCGCCGCGTCAAGAACGCGCGCCAGATAGTCTGCACGCTCCACATAACGCGCGAGCCAATAGAGATTGTCAGCGGTGCGGGAAAGCATCAGTGGCCCCGGTGCATTGGCGCGGCGAAACGGGTGAGGACGATCATGAAGGCGCTCATGCTGGCGTCCCTATGTCATCGACGACCCATGTGTCCTTGGTGCCGCCGCCCTGGCTGGAATTGACGACGAGCGATCCCGCCTTCATGGCGACGCGGGTGAGGCCGCCGGGCACAACACGCACGCCGTTTGAGCCCGACAACACGAAAGGCCGCAGATCCACATGGCGCGGTGCAATGCCGGACTCGAACGCGGCCGGGCATGTGGACAACGCAAGGGTGGGCTGCGCGATGAAATTGGTTGGATCTTTTGCCAGTTTCTTGGCGAAGAGTTCGATCTCGGCTTTCGAGGCATGCGGGCCAACAAGCATGCCGTAGCCGCCCGATCCATTGACCTCTTTCACAACGAGTTCGCCCAGATGGTCGAGCACGTATTTCAACGCGTCAGGTTCGCGGCATCGCCACGTCGGCACGTTCTTTAGAAGCGGCTCTTCGTTCAGGTAAAAGCGGATCACGTCCGGCATGTAGGTGTAGATCGCCTTGTCATCGGCAACACCGGTGCCGATGGCATTGGCGAGCGTGACATTGCCTGCCTGATAGGCGCCAACAAGACCCGGCACGCCGAGCGCTGAATCTGGCCGGAAGGCGAGGGGATCAAGGAAGTCATCATCGATGCGGCGGTAGATGACATCGACGCGCTTGGGACCTTCTGTCGTGCGCATGTAGACGACGTCATCGCGCACCAGAAGATCGCGACCTTCAACGAGTTCGATGCCGAGCTTGTCGGCCAGGAAAGAATGCTCGTAATAGGCTGAGTTGAACTGGCCCGGGGTCAGCAGCACGGAGGTTGGTTCGCTGCCAGCGCTCGCAGGTGCTGCAGACCGCAAACTGGCCAGCAGCGCGTCCGGATAATTTTCGACCGGGGCCACGCGATGCTCGGCAAAAAGATCGGGCAGCAGCCGCATCATCACTTCGCGATTTTCAAGCATGTAGGACACGCCCGAGGGTGTGCGGGCGTTGTCCTCCAGCACATAAAAATCTTCCTCATCGACGCGCACGATGTCGATGCCGGCGATGTGGACGTAAATGTCATGCGGGATGCGCCGCCCCACCATTTGGGGCTGGAACTGCGGATTGCGGAACACCAGGTCCGACGGGACAATCCCAGCTTTCAGGATTTCGCCCGGCCCGTAGAGATCCTTGAGAAACAGGTTCAGGGCTTTCACGCGCTGGATAAGGCCAGCTTCCAGCCGTGTCCATTCCGAGCGACCGATGATGCGGGGAATGAGATCAAACGGGATCAGCCGCTCGGTGGCATCCTTCTCG
>CAIZGQ010000569.1 GCA_903932565.1 uncultured Hyphomicrobiales bacterium | reverse complement strand
GCGATCGCCGCACCAGATTCCGCTGCACCCAGGCACGCATCGGCAATTTGCTCCGGCGTGATGGGCAAGTACGGTGTCTGCTCGGGTTGCGTCAAATTGCCAGTGACAGCGCAAGTGATGAAAATCTTATCAAGCGGTTTGCGCATCTTTCCGGCCAATCTTTCGTCTCGTCGGGTGAAAGCCGGGCGCGCTCGACGTGCGCCCGGTTGACGTGTCACATCTCAGTTGCTGGGCTTTTTCATGGCCTCAGCCAAAAGGCTCTCGTCGATATAGGCTTCCGGATTGGTCAGCGTCTTTTGCGGTTCGGCATATTTCGAGCGCAGTCGAAGAACTGTCTTCATGCCATCGCGGCTGATTTTCAAATTGCGGTAAATGCCATCCTTGGGATCAAGCAGCGCCACATAGGCTTTCTCGCCTGAATCGCGATCCATGGTGCGCATCTTGCCCATCAAGAGGGCGAGAGCCTCGTCCTTGTTGGCGGGATCAGCGAGCCAATTCACCGAGGCGTGGAAGCCTCGAATGAAGCGAACATAAAGCGCGCGCTTGCTTTCAATCGCGTCTTTCTTCACAGCGGCAACAATGCCCTGATAACCGCCAAGCTCGTCCTTGGCACGGATCAAGCGAACAAAGCCTTTTGATTCCGCTGCAAGATCAAGTGGCGTATTCAGCAAAGTGGCCGATTGCTCTTTCTTCATCAACGCTTCGAGACGCTGCGCCCCGCCGCCGACCTTGGTCCATGTCACGTCCGATTCAGCAACACCGTGATTGGCGAGCAATTCGCGTTGCACAAAGGCATAACCCGTGGTCATGGCATCAACCGACACGGTCTTGCCCTTCAGATCCTTGATGTCCTTGATGTCGGGTGTCGCCATCAGGCTGAGAAGGCCGTTGTCGACGCCAAACAATGAGACAAAGGAAACTGGTCCTTCGATCTTGGCTTCGCCCTGGCCTTCGTCATAAGCAACAATGTTATCGACGGAGCTGAAGGCAAGATCATATTTGCCAGCATTCAGGTTCTTCGCCATTTCGACGGAATTGGGCGTGATGTCGAAGGTCGCTTCAATTTGCTCTTTGGCAAAGAAGCCTTTTTCCTGCCCAACCCAAAAAGGCCAGTTGGACGCGCCTGCAAAGCCAACCACCTTGAGTGGCTCAGCTTGAGCCGCAAGGCTGCCGGCAAGGTTCGTGGCCATAAGACTTGCTCCAAGGAGGAAAGCCGCCGTTGTCGTGCGCAGGGCGCGTCGGCGCGTTTGTGTGATCATCTTGTTTCTCCCGTATGCTGTTATGATTCTTTGTGTCTTTATCCGCGCTGCATGCCCCAGCGACGCACGGTGCGCGCCTCGATGAAGCGGAAGATGACCGCCTCGATCAGGAGGCCAACGGTCATCACTGTCAGCAGGCCTGCAAAAACAGCCGCTGTATCAAGCGTATTCCGGTTTTCAAAAATGTACCAGCCAAGGCCGCCCTGGCCTGACGATACGCCAAACACAAGCTCTGCGGCAATGAGTGTGCGCCAGGCAAATGCCCAGCCGATCTTGAGGCCAGAGAGAATGGCAGGAAATGCAGCCGGTATGAGAATGCCAATCACCAGCCGCAGGCCGCGCAGGCCAAACGTGCGGCCAGCCATGCGCAACGTGTCGGAGACGGCGAGAAAGCCCGAGTGCATGTTGAGCGCCACGGCCCACAACACGGAGTGGATGATCACGAAGATAAGCGACGGGCGTCCCAGACCAAACCAAAGAAGTGCCAGTGGCAGAAGCGCGATGGCCGGCAGGGGGTTGAACATGGCGGTCAGTGTCGCGAGCAGATCCGTGCCGATGCGCGTTGTCACTGCAACGCTGGTCAGGATCGCAGCGATCACGAGTCCAATGAAATATCCCGCCACCAACGTCTGCAGCGTGATCATCAAGCGCTGCGGAATGATGCCGGACGCAATGCCGTCCCTCAGAGCCTCGAGCGTGTCAAGAAACGTTGGAAACGACAGGGGATTGTTGAGCCAACGGGCGTAAACTTCCCAAAACAGCGCAATGAAGACGAGGATCACGCCGCGTCGGACAGCACTGATATTGACGATGCGCTCGACCATGGACAATGGCTTTGCCACGTCACCAAGTTCAGCGGGGGCCGTCACCTTGCGCTCAAACTCGGGGCGCGGGGAGGGAGCAAAACGGTGCGAGAGGTCTGTCATCCCAAATCCTCAGGAAGCTGTCGGCGCGTCGTCAAACAGCATCCGTGAGATGCGCTTGGCCAAGGCCTGAAATTCGGGTGTGTCTCGGAAGTCCTGGCCCATGTGCTGGCAGTTCACTTCCGCATTGACCTGCCCGGGGTGTGGCGACAACACAACAATTCGTGAGCCAACGACAAGGGCTTCTTCAATCGAGTGCGTGACAAAGACAAGCGTGAAGCCGACCTCATCCCACAATTGCAGAAGTTCGTCCTGCATTTTACGCCGCGTCAGCGCATCGAGGGCCGCATAGGGCTCGTCCATCAGCAGCACGTCGGGCTTCATGGCCATCGCGCGGGCGATGGCGACGCGCTGCTTCATGCCGCCCGATAACATGTGGGGATAGACATCCACAAACTTCGACAGTTTGACCTTGTCGATGGCATCGAGTGCGCGCGCCTTGGCCTCGCTCTCGGATATGCCGTTGATGGTCATCGGATACATCACATTGCCCAGCACCTTTTTCCAAGGCAGCAGCTGGTCAAATTCCTGGAACACCATCATGCGGTCGGGGCCCGGACCGGTGATGATTTTGTTGCGCAGCCGCACATCGCCCTCAACCGGTTTGATAAACCCAGCGATGGCTTTGAGGATCGTAGATTTGCCGCAACCTGACGGTCCCAGCAAGACAAGTCGATCGCCCGCATCAATCTCGAAGGTGACGCGGTAGGTCGCAGTCACGAGATGATCAGGCGTCTTGTATTGCAGGGTCACGCCGTTGACACGCACCAGCGGATCAAGTGCAGACGGCGCGGCGTTGATCGCAAGCGTTTCATTCATTCCAGAAGCTCCGGCGGGACGACCGGATCGCGGCCGTCCCAGGTTGCGTTGTAAGAGTCAGTTCGAAAAACAGCCTTAATTGCTGGCTGTTGTGGCAATCACGGGCAAGAACACGTCCTTGAAGCTCGCCGGGATGGTCTTGAGACCCCCCACACGCCCCATGAAGTCAGCCACTGTTTTCACGCCATAGACCGCAACGCCAAAGTCATCCGGCATTGTCTTCAGCATCGCAGTCACCTTTGCGGCGTCCATCGTCTTTGATGGCTCGACCTTCAGGTAAATCTCAGCGGCTTTTGCCGGATCCTTGCGGATCAAATCGGAAGCTTCCGTCAAGGCCTTCACCATCACGTCAGCCATTTTCGGATTGGCCTCGATGTACTTCTTGGTGGCACCCAGCGCCAGGAAGGTTGAGCGCCCACCATATGCATCTTCTGAAGATGCAATTTTGTGAACCTTGCCGCTTTCAAGCGCAATCTGCGTGAAGGGTGGTGTCGAGAAATAAGCCTTCACTTCGGTGCCGCCGCTGAGAATCGCGCCAAGCGCCTCGGGGTGCGGAAGTGCCACAACCTGCGGCTTCATCTTGTCCTGCTGGCCAGCGCCAAACTTCTTTTCTGCAATCATCTGCAGCGCATACATCTGCGGCGACACGAGTGCCGGCATCGCAATCTTGTCGGTCGCTGCAAGCTCGGTGATGTCCTTGATGCTCTCTTTGTTTGTCACGAGGATGAGCGGGCTTGAGTTGACGCCGGCAATACCAAATACCTGCTGGGGTGTGTTCTTGGCCTTGTCCCAGGCGATCAGCATGGCAGACACGCCATACACACCCATATCGACAGAGCCCGACAGCACTGCGTCCTGCATGGCGGAGGAGCCAGAGAAGCGCTGATAGGTCGCCTTCACATCAAGCCCGGCAGCCTTGGCGTATTTTTCAACGAGCTTCTGATCGTCCGCAATGAACATCGGCAAAAAGCCAACACCAAATCCGATGCCGATTTTCACGTCTGTTGTTTCGGCGCGGGCGGGCGCGAGCAGGCTCAACGAGATGGCCGCAGCGCCGACAAGCACCTTCAGCGGCAGTGTTTTCATTGTCTGTTTCATGGTTCGTCTCCCTTTAAAGTCCGGTCTTCGACCGTTTGATTTTAGGAATGCGCTCAACCCACGCGCTCGCAAAATCCGAGCCAAAATAGGGGTTATTTTGGTTGGTTGGGCATCGTCAGGATGGCGATCACCGGCTTGTTGGTTTTATTTTTTAAAGCGCGAGCTTCGCCTGGTGCGATGCGGCAGGAGTCGAGCGGGTGAAGCACTTGCTCACCCTCCGGCGTCTCAATGGTCAGTTCGCCTTCAATCACAACGTAGAACTTCTCGACTGGTGAAGCCGATAAACTCGTATGTCCGCCGGGCAGAATTTGCGACATGCCAATCCACATCGTGTCGGCTGGCCCTGCGTCTTTGCCCTGCAGATAGAGGCAGCGCATGTCGTTGTGCGCGGCGGGATAATACGCGGGTGCGTCCTTGAGGCGGGTCACATGCATGGCATCAGGCCTTTGGATCGAGAACAAGTCGGTCGCGCGACGAGCCAAGCACGGCGACATAGGCGCGCGCTGCGTCACGCAGCGGATAAATCGCGTGGGGCTCGATGGGGTAGGGTTTCAGCGCGCCATTTGTGAAACCCGGTACGAGTTCTTGCAACACAGTGCCGGCATCGGTGGAGGATTGTGAGAGCGAGTCAACGCCGTAATACGTGTGCTGTGCCCGATAGAATGCCATCACATCCATCTGCACAATCTTGTCGACGGCGGAGATGAGGATCTGTTTGCCGCGCTTCGCAGTGGCCTTCACAGCATCCTGATAATAGGGGTCTCCGACCGTGTTGAAGACGATGTCAGCGCCCTTGCCATCGGTCATGGCTTTGACGGTTTCGCCCACGTCCTGCGTGGACGAATTGACGACGTCCACCGGCCCATTGGCATGGCCAACATAGCCTTCCGCCTTGCGCACCACCCCAATGACGCGGGCACCCTGCCATGTTGCAATTTGCGCCGCAGCCTGGCCGACTTTGCCGTTGACCCCCATGATCAAAACGGTCTCGCCGGGCTTGGGCATGCCGGTGCGTCCGAACGCCTGAATGGCGGTCATGAAGGGCACGCCGATGCCAGCCGCCTCATACATGCTGATGTTGGCGGGTTTGCGCACCACTGCTGTGGCCTCGACCACCAAATGCGTGGCGTGCGT
>CAIZGQ010000568.1 GCA_903932565.1 uncultured Hyphomicrobiales bacterium | reverse complement strand
GGATTCACGTAGATCAAGCCCATCTGGACGGCTGCGAGCGGATGTTCGAGCTCGCGGTCGCCGGCATAGCGCGTGTCGCCAAGCCAGGTGTCCTCGCTGCCCCAATAAATATCCTCTTCCGGCTCCCAGACGTCCGCGCGTCCGCCGCCAAAACCAAAAGTCTTGAGGCCCATGGATTCCAGCGCGGCGTTTCCCGCCAGTATCATCAGGTCCGCCCAGGAAATCTTGTTGCCGTATTTCTGCTTCAGCGGCCACAAAAGCCGTCGCGCTTTGTCGAGGTTGACGTTGTCCGGCCAGCTGTTGAGCGGCGCAAAACGCTGCGTGCCTGAGCCTGCACCTCCGCGACCATCACCTGTGCGGTACGTGCCGGCGCTGTGCCAGGCCATGCGGATGAAGAAGGGACCGTAATGGCCGTAGTCCGCAGGCCACCAATCCTGCGAATCCGTCATCAGCGCATAGAGATCCTGCTTCAGAGCCGAAAGATCGAGCTTTTTAAATTCGTCGGCGTAATTGAAGTCTTTGCCCATCGGGTTGGACAGAGCTGAATGCTGATGGAGGATGCCAAGATTGAGCTGGTTGGGCCACCATTCCCGGTTTGACCTGCCAGTGAAGGTCGCGTTTGTGGGTGCCGCGTGGAGCACAGGGCATTTGGCTTGGGTATTCATGGTCCCTCCGAGCAAGTCTTGCAGTATCCCCCCTGCAAACCAAAACTAGCTTGATCTAAATCATCGGTCTAATCGATTTTCCACGAGGCTTTTATCGGCGAGGCCTATGGCTTGTTACGGGACCTCAAGCGGCCCCGCCCCAAACGCATCCGGGTCTATGTCCTATCTGCTTAAACTTGCGCGCTGACAAAATTGCGAACAGGCTGCAACAAAGCGTATCTCTGGCTGACAACAAACAGGGCGGAAATGATGGGCGATCCCGTATTCATCACCGGCAGCGGTCACACCAAATTCGGCCGCCTGACGGCCAATGTCGAAGAGCTCGTCGTGGAGGCCACGCGCGAAGCCCTCGCTGACGCTGGCCTCGGGGGCCAAGACATCGACGCCGTGTTTCTAGGTCATTTCAACGCCGGGCTTGTGCCGGATGGCTTTGCCTCTTCGCTCATTCTTCAGGCGGATGCGGGCCTTCGCTACAAGCCCGCCACCCGCTGCGAGAATGCCTGCGCCTCCGGGGCTGCAGCGATCTTCGCTGGTTTGAACATGATCCTCGCGCGCAAGGCGCGGCACGTGCTCGTGGTCGGCGTCGAAAAAATGACCTCAAATTCGACCGCTGATGTGACACGCGCGCTGGCAAAAGCCGGCTACCAGAATGATCCCGTGGAAGCGGCCCTGTCGTTTCCGCAATTGTTCGGGCTGGCGGCCAAAGATTACGCAGCTCGCTATCAAGATCCCCTGCCCGCCATGGCACGCATTGCATCAAAGAACCACGCCAATGCCATGGCCAATCCGTTGGCGCAGATGCATCGTCGTTTGAGCGTTGAAGACTGTGCCACCATCTCGGAGCGCAATCCGGAAATCGCACCCCCGCTGCGTCTCAGCGATTGTTCGTTGATCACCGATGGCGCTGCGGCTGTCGTGCTAAGCTCCAACGATGCGTCCCGCGCAAGTGCCCGTCGCGTCCGGTTTGCAGGCACGGCACATGTCAGCGATCTTTTGCCCATGTCACAGCGCGATCTCATTTCTTTTGAAGGACCTGCGCGCGCCATGGCGACAGCTTATGAAGAAGCCGGCATCAGCGTGAGCGATCTTGATTTTGCAGAAGTGCATGATTGCTTCACGATTGCCGAATTGCTGATTTACGAAGCCATGGGTCTTGCGCGCCAAGGCCGTGGCATCAGCGCGCTGGATGAAGGAATCGTCTTTGCGGACGGCAGAACGCCGGTCAATCTGTCGGGCGGATTAAAAGCCAAGGGCCATCCCGTTGGCGCAACCGGCGTCTCGATGCATGCTTTGGCGTTCAGACAACTCACGAACGGCGCCGGAGACATGCAGCGCGCAGGCGCAAATCTGGGCCTCGTGTTCAATATGGGTGGCACGGCGGTTGCCAACTTCGCATCCGTGCTCGCAGCCGACCGCGCCTGACGAAGTTAAACGCCACTCACACCGGATCATCGAACAAGAGGTTGAGTTGCGGCGATGGCTCGACCCCTTTCTTGCGCGGCTTGAGGTTGGGGCGCGGGTTGTCATTTTCAAACCGACGCTTACGGCTGCCGTGTTTTTGAAACACATCAAGCGCGGCCGTACGATATCCATCCTCGCGCCGCAACGCTGTCAGCCGCTCTTTGGCTGCACGTGCGGCCACAACGGGGTCAACCAGCGGTGCCGGATAGCCCTGCAAGTCGACACCAGTGCCGAGCGCATCCACCGCAAGCCAGGGCGTTTGTAACAAGGGGAGCGGCACTTGCGCCAATTCCGGCACCCAACGGCGGGTGAAAATGCCATCAGGGTCTTGATCCAGGCCCTGCTTGATCGGATTGTAGATGCGCGGGATATTGATCCCCGTCTGGCCTGATTGCATCTGTACCTGCGGCCAATGGATGCCGGGCTCGTAATCAGTGAACAGGCGCGCCAGTCGCTCGCCACTCACCCGCCAATCCAGCGCAAGATGATAAAACGCGAAGGATTGCACCATCGCTCGCATGCGAAAATTCAACCAGCCTGTGGCAACAAGGCTGCGCATGCATGCATCGACGAACGGAATACCGGTCTG
The DNA here is from genome assembly GCA_903932565.1 of uncultured Hyphomicrobiales bacterium. Classification (GTDB taxonomy): domain Bacteria; phylum Pseudomonadota; class Alphaproteobacteria; order Rhizobiales; family Beijerinckiaceae; genus Terripilifer. The sequence continues at coordinate 96 of CAIZGQ010000568.1, read as the reverse complement.
CCCTGTCGCCCAGGCCACAAGCGTTGGATCATCCGCAGCCGTTCGTGTGCGAGCGTCTTCATGAATATGATGAAATGCGCGGACTTCAAGTTCCGG
>CAIZGQ010000567.1 GCA_903932565.1 uncultured Hyphomicrobiales bacterium | reverse complement strand
CTCGACGCATTTCAGGAGACGCGTGGCTGCCTGCTGGCCCGCCGCGTCCGGCACCGGATGGGCCGCCTCGACAATCTCGATGCTGCGGCAGGGGGCGCCATAACCGGTGCGGGTCACAACAAGCCCGGACAGTGGCGTGTCGGGAAAAGCTTCGGCCCAATGGGCCTCCAGCGCCTGCGCCATGCGCGCAGATGCCTTGCCTGCACCAATCACCAGGGTGCGGCCGCGCGGGGGCTCGGTCAGGCAATTTTTCAGAGCGTGTGGAATGCACAGCATGGGGTCGGCCGCCGCCACGGCCGCCTCGAACATGTCGCGCATCAGACGGGCAGGTTCGGGCGGTTCGGCGTGGTCCATCAATGCAGCTTGGGAGACTTCATGAACTTGCGGCGATCGGCTGAGGCGACGCGCAAGTCCATGCGGCGACCATCGCGCAGGATCTTCAAGGGAACCGAGGCCCCGGCATCCCCGAGGGCCCAGATTGACCGGTAGAACTCGGCCAGGTCCATGACCCGCTCACCCGCGACTTCCAGAATGGAATCGCCTTCCTTCAGAAGGTCGCTGGCCGGGCCACGGTCGGCGACACCAACCACCACGAGTGCGCCCTCCGTTTCCGCCGTATAAACGCCAAGCCAGGGACGCGGCGGTTTGTTGGGACGACCGAGCGTGGTCAGGTCCTCGAAAATCGGCCGCAGCAGATCGACCGGCAGGCTCATGTTGATCTCCTGCGATTTGCCATCGCCCTGCCCCTGCTCCAACTGCAGGGAGCCGATGCCGAGCACGGCACCATCGGGGCCAAGCAGCGCCGTTCCACCCCAATTGGGGTGGCAGGGCGCGGTGAAAATCGCGTCCGGGATCAGATATTCCCAATAACCTGCAAATTCCTGCCGGGCGACGACCCGGCCCGCGATTGACCGTGCGCGACCGCCAGCACCCGCCATGACGATCTGCTGGCCGACCTCAGCGTCCGCACAGGTGCCGAGCTTGAGCTCGGGCAGATCAAGCCGTGCGAGGGGCTGCACGAGCCCAAACCCGGTCTCATAATCATATCCAATCGGATGACCGGGAAAGGCCTGGCCGTTGTTGGCCCGCAACCAGACGGACTCAGCCTCGGTGATGAGATAGCCGATCGTGAGGATGAGGCCGCCCTCAATCAGCACGCCATTGCCCGCCCGCTCAGTCCCCAGCGTCTGGGCGGAGAAGGCATCCGCCGGCACCGTGGAGCTGAGCGACACGACGGACATCAGCGTTCGCTCAAGATCGTAAGCGCAATCCTCAGCCTTCGGCTGCTGCGATGCAGGAATTTTCCACTCGGCCATCTTCAACCCAACTCAAACAGTTTCATCACCATAGCACGCCTGGCACCGAGTTCGATATCGCCGCGCCATCACAGCCACGCGAGATTGGAGAGCGGTCCGTGGGGCACGCACCCCGTTTCATTCCACCGCATCCCTGTGTATAAGGCGCAACCATTTTCGCTAGAGCCGACCGAGGGACGAATGGCTGGACACAGTCAGTTCAAAAATATCATGCACAAGAAGGGCAAGCAGGACGCACTGCGTTCCAAGCTCTTCTCCAAATTCGCCCGCGAAATCACCGTGGCCGCCAAAATGGGGATGCCTGACCCGGCGATGAACCCCCGCTTGCGGGCGGCCGTGATCGCCGCCCGGCAGGAAAACATGCCGAAGGACAATATCGAGCGCGCCATCAAGAAGGCCACCGGTGGCGACGGCGAAAACTACGATGAAGTGCGCTACGAGGGATATGCCCCGGGCGGCGTCGCCGTGATCATCGAGGCACTCACCGACAACCGCAACCGCACGGCTGGCGAAATTCGCTCGTACTTCACCAAGGCTGGCGGCGCGTTGGCGGAGACTGGTGCCGTGTCCTTCATGTTCGACCATGTGGGCGTGGTTGAATTTGACGCCAAGGTCGGGTCAGACGACGCCGTGATGGACGCCGCCATCGAGGCTGGCGCGGACGATGTGCAGTCTGGAGCCGATGGCCACGAGGTGATTTGCGCCCTGGAAGCGTTGGGCGAAGTGTCGAAAGCGCTGGAAGCGACCTTTGGCGAACCGCGCAAATCCAAGCTGATCTGGAAACCGCAAAACACCATCGCGGTTGATGATGAAGCAGGCGAGAAAATTCTGCGCCTGATCGGGGCTCTCGAAGACAACGATGACGTGCAGAACGTCTATGCCAACTTCGAGATTTCCGACGCGCTGATGGCGAAACTCGGCGGCTGAGCTGGCACCGTGATTGGGGACGGCGACGCCGGCCTCACCGCCCTGTCTTCACCCGCGTCCATTCGCGCGTGATGACCTTTTGCAAGGCGAGATCCGGCGTTGTCACCGTGAACAGACGCGCCATTGTCGCGTCATCGGGATAAATCGCCTTGTTGTCCGCCACCTGCTTGTCGAGCAGCGGCTTTGAGGCGAGAACCGCGTTGGCAAAATTCGTCACGCTCGAATTGCGCGCTGCAACATCCGGCCGCAGCAGATAATCAATGAAGGCATAGGCTTCCTCAAGATGCGGCGCGTCTTTCGGGATCGCCATATTGTCGAGCGACATGAGCGTGCCTTCCTTTGGAATCGCGAAAGCAATATCCACGTCATTGGCCGCTTCCCGGGCGCGGTTGCGCGCTTGAAAGGCATCGCCAGCCCAGCCAATCGCAAGGCAGATATCCCCGTTGGCGAGCGCGTTGATATATTCGGACGAGTGAAATTTCTTCACATAGGGACGGATGCGCTGCACAGCGTCAGCCGCCTTTTTGATCTGCGCCGGGTCCTTGGTGTTGGGATCGATGTTCAGCCACTTCAGGGCGGCGGTGAAAATATCTTCCGGACTATCGAGCATGTAGACGCCGCAATCGGCAAAGCGCTTCAGATTTTCCGGCTTGAAAATATCGTCCCAACTGTCGATGGGCTTGTCACCACGGCGGGCTTTTGCCTTGGCCACGTTCACCGCAATGCCGGTCGTGAACCACATGTAATTGACAGCATATTGATTGCCCGGATCGTAAGCGGCCAGCCGCTGCATGACCTGCGGCCAGAGCTTGTCGTAATTTTTCAGCTTGCTGCGATCCAGCTTCTGGAACACGCCGGCTTGAATCTGGCGCTGCAAAAACGTGGCTGACGGCACGACAATGTCATAGCCGGTCTTGCCCGCCAGCAGCTTGGTTTCCAGCACTTCGTTGGAATCATAGGTGTCGTAGACAACCTTGATTTTCGTCTCGCGCGTGAAATCCTCCAAGACCTTTGGATCGATGTAATCGGACCAGTTGTAGACATTCACCACGCGCTGCTCGGCAGCCGACGCGGGCAACGTCCCCAGCCCGCAAAGGCCAATCATGCAAAGCCCAAAAACTTTCGCGCACTGGCCGACAAAAGACATTTTCATCCACGCATCTCCGTGCATCAGGCGCTCACAGCCATGGCGCGCATCGCGCCCGACAAACGCGACAAGCCAGCATCCAGTGTTTCAGTTTTCTTGGCAAAGCAGAAGCGCACCACATTGCGCACGTGGTTGTGTGCATAAAACGCAGACACGGGAATGGCGGCCACGCCAAACTCGTCCACGAGGCGATGGCAGAAGGCGACATCATCCACCTGTCCGGCCTCGCCGATCTCCACATTGACGAAATACGTGCCCTGTGACGGCAGAACTTTAAACCCATGCGCCAAAAGCCCGGCGGTGAAATAATCGCGTGCGGCGGAAAATCCCTGACGCATCGCAGCAAAATAGGCGTCGTCCTTGTTGAGGCCATAGGCGACCGCAACCTGCAAGTTCGGTGGCGTCGTAAAGGTGAGAAACTGATGCGCCTTGGCCACAATTTTTAAAATGTCGGGCGCTGCAACCACGAGTCCAACCTTCCAGCCGGTGAGCGAAAAAATCTTCCCCGCCGAGCCAATCTTGATGGTACGCTCGCGCATGTGCGGCAATTCCAGCATCGACACGCAGCGGCGGCCATCAAACACCACATGTTCCCAGACTTCATCGCAGATCGCCACCGCATCAAACGTCACGCAGAAGGTGGCAAGCAGATCAAGTTGGGCCCGATCGTAGACGATAGCGCACGGGTTCATGGGATTGTTGAACAACACCGCCGCTGTTTTGGATGAAAAGGCTGCTTCAAGATCAGCCTCCGCAAATGTCCAGTGTGGCGGCTTCAAAGTGACGAATTTCGGCACGCCCCCCGCCTGCAGCACAAGCGGCAGATACGCGTCATAGGTCGGCTGGAACAGGACGACTTCATCGCCTGGCTTGACGCAGGCAAAGATTGCTGCGGCCAGAGCTTCTGTGGCCCCCGAGGTCACCAGTGTTTCGCGCTCGGCGTCGATCGTCAGATTTTGAAAGCGGCCGTAATGCGCTGCAGTGGCCGAGCGCAACTCCGGCAACCCCATCATCGAAGGATATTGATTGTACCCGTTGATGGAGGCATCCGCGGCTTTCGCTCTCACATCTTCAGGGCCGGGATCATCCGGAAAACACTTTCCAAGGTTGATCGCGCCCTTGGACCGCGCCAGGCTCGACATCACTTCGAAGACGGTGGTGGGCAGATCGGCGTAGAGT
>CAIZGQ010000566.1 GCA_903932565.1 uncultured Hyphomicrobiales bacterium | reverse complement strand
TTGAAACAGGCATTGACGAGGTCACGCTGGGCTGGCCACATCGTGGTGGGATTAGCGTCAGAGCGCGACAGGGTCCGGGAATGACAGGCTCAAGACTGCGCCGCCACATCGGGTCGAAAATTCGGAACGAAAACTTGGGACATGCGGATCAAGATGACACGCTGAACAGGCTGTTTGCTGCGGCCGACCGGGTCCGGATGCATGCCCATGCGCCATATTCCCGCTTTTTTGTTGGTGCGGCGTTGCTGACCAGCGACGGCAAGGTTCACACCGGCTGCAACGTTGAAAACTCTGCGTATCCGCTCGGAATTTGCGCGGAGGCCTCGGCAATTGCAGCGATGATCGCAAACCAGGGCCGCATGACGATTGACGCGCTCTGTGTCGTCGGGGGTCCGCAGGGGCAAGACAGTGGGGTGGTCATGCCCTGCGGCGGCTGCCGGCAGCGAATCTTTGAGTTTGCGACGCCCCAAACGCGACTCTATGTTCGCGATAAAAAAGGGCAGCAGCAAGGATTTGATTTCGGAACGCTACTGCCGCATGCGTTTGACGACACCGATCTGCCCTGATCGGCATTGCAGGACGAATGACGATGATCGCACCTTGTGAGACTGCTGCAGAGATCATCCAGACCCGCGCTGGCTATGACCAGATTGAGTTCGCGTTCATTTTGGGCACCGGGATGTCCCATGTGGCTGACGGGCTCGAGAATGCTGTCACCATCCCCTATGCCGACCTCCCCGGCTTTCCAGGCAGCGATATCAGCGGGCATGACCCACGCCTTGTCGTTGGCATTCAGGAGGGCGTTCGCGTCGCCTATCTTTTGGGGCGCGCGCATTATTACGAAAAGGGCGACCCGAAGGCGATGGAATCGGCATTGGAGACCCTTGCGATGGTCGGGATCCGGAGTGTCGTGATCACCAATGCCGCAGGCTCAGTGAATGCCGATATGTATCCTGGCACGCTGGTGCAGATCACAGATCACATCAACTTCAACGGCATGAACCCGCTGATCGGCAACGCATCGGACGGTGGGTTCGTGTCGATGACGGAAGCCTATGACAAACGTCTCAACAAGCGGATGAAGGCGGCGGCGGCGGCGGCAGGTGTCGGCTTGAAGGAGGGCATCTACATGTGGTTCTCGGGCCCCTCCTTCGAGACGCCCGCGGAGGTCCGAATGGCCCGCATTTTGGGCGCAGACCTGCTTGGCATGTCCACGGTTCCGGAAGTCATCATGGCGCGACGGCTGGCGCTCCACATCACGGCGGTATCGGTCGTGACGAACTTCGCCGCCGGTTTCAATAACGGCAATCCAAGCCATGCCGAAACCAAGGAAGTCGGCATGCAGGGCTCGATCGGGCTTCGACGCCTTTTCAAATCCTTTTTGAAGACCAAGGACGACGGATGGAACGCACTCAACAGCAGCGCGTCCCTGCGGCGCAAATGACGTTGGAGGGCGCTGCACGACGGCTTCTGGCCTGTCTTGACCTCACCGAACTGAGCGACACCTGTCTGCCAACGCAGGTCGACGCAGTGTGTGGCCGTGCTTCCACGCCGTTTGGCACCGTTGCCGCTATCTGCATCCATCCGAGCTATGTCGCGCAGGCTGCGACGGCGTTGAAGGGCCGCGCCATTGGCATCGCAACCGTCATCAATTTCCCCGCTGGTGGCCTCGACATCGAGCGCGCGCTCGATGACACCAAGGAGGCCGTGCGCGATGGCGCGACGGAGATTGATCTTGTGACGCCCTATGCGGCGCTGGTCTCCGGCGATCCTGCACCCATGCGGGAGATGATCGCAGCCATCGCCGAGGCGCTTCCCGCACATGTGAAGCTGAAGGCGATCCTGGAAACCGGCATGCTCAAAACGCCCACGCTCATCCGGCAGGCCAGCGAAATTGCCATTGCCAGCGGCGCGCATTTCCTGAAAACGTCCACCGGCAAAACGGATGTCTCGGCAACGCCCGAAGCCGCACGCATCATGCTCGAGACCATTCGCGATAGCAGCGCGCCCGTTGGCTTCAAGGCTTCGGGTGGCTTGCGCACGCTCCGCGACACATTGGTCTATCTCGAACTTGCGGACGGCATTATGGGTCCTGACTGGGCAAAACCAGCGACCTTCCGTATTGGCGCAAGCGCTCTGCTGGGTTCGCTCCTGGACGCGATTCAAGCGCCATCAGGTGCTGGATGATTCCGCAGGACATCATTCGCCGAAAGCGCCACGGACACGAACTCAGTGATTCCGAG
>CAIZGQ010000565.1 GCA_903932565.1 uncultured Hyphomicrobiales bacterium | reverse complement strand
CCGCGTGTTCAATCTTTCCGCTTAAGTCGCGACATACGCCTTGCAGATGCTGACGTGTGGGGTGCTGCGTCGCAGGTGGGCCTGTGCGAAACTCTTGCATCGCGCGGGATTCCGTAGCATCGCAGTCACCAGATCCCGCGTGTCGTCTTTACAGGTCGTCCCATGTCCGCACTGCGTCCATCCCCGCGTTCCGGTATTCTCGAAATCCAGGCTTACGTGCCCGGAAAAAGCGCTGTGCCGGGGGGGCGGAAGATTTACAAGCTCTCGTCCAACGAGACGCCATTGGGACCTTCGCCCCTGGCAATCGAAGCCTACCGTGGGCTTGCGGACGCGTTGGAGATCTATCCTGACGGCTCTGCGACCCGCTTGCGTGAAGCCATTGCCACCCGGTATGGCCTCGATCCCGCGCGGATTGTCTGCGGTAATGGCTCTGACGATATCCTGCACCTGTTGGCGGCGGCCTATGTCGGGCCTGGGGATGAAGTTGTCTTCACCGAGCATGGCTTTCTTGTCTACCGGATCGCGACGCTGGCGGCCGGCGGCCGGCCAATTGTCGTCGCCGAAACGAATTACACGGCTGACGTTGACGCGATCCTGGCGCATGTGACGCCACGCACGAAGATCGTGTTTCTGGCCAACCCCAACAACCCGACTGGCACCTATCTGCCGTTCGATGAGGTCAAGCGGCTGCATGCAGGGCTGCCTTCCGATGTTATCCTCGTGCTGGATGGCGCGTATGCGGAATATGTTCGTCGCAATGATTACGCAGAGGGTCTTGAGCTTGTGGCGACATCTGAAAATGTCGTGATGACACGAACGTTTTCTAAGATCCACGGCCTCGCCAATCTGCGGATCGGCTGGTGCTATGCGCCTGCGGACATTTGCGATGTGCTGAACCGGACACGTGGTCCCTTCAATCTGAATGGGGCCGCGATCGAGGCTGGAATTGCGGCACTGGCCGACACGGCACATCTTGAAAAATCGGTTGCCCACAACAGCAAATGGATTGCGTGGCTTGAACACGAACTCACTGCTCTTGGGCTTTCGGTGACGCCGAGCGTTGGCAACTTTATCCTGATTCACTTCCCATCTGTCGCTGGCAAGTCCGCGGCGGAAGCCGATGCGTTTTTGATCGCGAACGGCATCGTCGTGCGGGATGTGAAATCATATGGGCTTCCCAATTCGCTGCGCATGACAGTTGGCAGCGAAGAAGCCAATCGCCTCGTGGTTGAAACGTTGCGTGCCTTTTTATCAAAGTCAGCAGCCCATGCCTGATCCGCAAAAAGCGCAGAGCGAAGACCGACAACTTGGTGCCAAGCTTGTTGAGCCCTTGTGTGCGCGGCTCTGCGTGATCGGGATTGGCCTCATTGGGTCGTCAATTCTGCATGCCGCAAAACGGCGTCGGTTGGCGGCTGAGATCATCGCATATGACGCCTCCGCTGACGTCTGCGCACGGGCTGCAGAGATTGGCTTGGCGGACCGGATCGTCACGTCGCTTGAAGAGGCGGCAGCAGCAGACATCATTGTTCTTTGCATTCCCGTCGGCGCGATGGAAAGCGTTGGGTCGGCGTTGGGTCCATATTTAAAATCAGGGACCATTGTGTCGGATGTCGGCTCCGTCAAAGGCGCGGTGATTGCCGCGTTGCAGCCGCATCTGCCTGACGGCGTCTCGTTGATTCCCGCCCATCCTGTTGCAGGAACAGAATATTCAGGTCCGGATGCCGGGTTTGCGACACTCTTTGTCGGGCGTTGGTGCATTATCACGCCGCCGGTTTCTGCTGATCCTGCTGCGACGGAAAAAATGTGCGCCCTGTGGAGCGCGATGGGCTCCGATGTCGAGATCATGACGCCAGCGCACCATGATCTTGTGCTCGCCATCACAAGTCACGTGCCGCATTTGATTGCTTATAATATCGTCGGGACAGCGGCAGATCTTGAAGAAGTCACGCAGTCAGAAGTCATCAAGTTTTCAGCTGGCGGCTTTCGCGATTTCACGCGTATTGCTGCCTCTGACCCGACAATGTGGCGCGACGTGTTCCTCAATAACAAGGAAGCGGTCCTCGAAATTCTCGGCCGTTTCAACGAGGATCTTGCCGCTCTCCAGCGGATGATCCGCTGGGGTGACGGTCAGGGCCTGTTTGACCTCTTCACGCGCACGCGCGCGATCCGCCGCAGCATCATTGCGCAGGGGCAGGAAACCAACGCCGCCGATTTCGGCAGGCGGGTTGGTAATGACCCCACTCAGTAAAGTGGTTGCAGGAGTGCGGGCAAACCGAGCGGTCCGATCTGAACGCGGCCGTTGCTCAAAGAGACCGGCAAACTGATTTGATCTTTTGGGGCTGCATTGCCGTCTTTGTTGCGGTTCTTGCCACCAAAAAGTCCGCCCAGCAGATTGTCGATCGCAACAGCCCCGACCGGCACGCCGAATTGGGCCAAAAGCGGACTGAGACCCGTAAACGCCATGTCCATGTTGCCTTGCGGTCGGTGCTGCGGGTCGATCGAAAGCTGCCCTTTGGCTGCAACACTCGCCTTGCCCTGTGTCGCCACAAACCGGGTGACATCCAGCATGCCCCCCGCTGCTCGCCACGCTTCCAGTCGATCTGCCGGCGTTCCCACACCGGTGAACTCCGCGCGGCTGAGAGTTGATTCACTGGCTGCGTTGAGTGCTGCGTCCGATCGCAACAGGCGGCTTAGCTGCGGTACCAAAGCCTCTTTCAGATCAAAGGCAATGTCATAGGCCTGATCTTCGACCGGGCGTTGCGGATTGTGACGCACGTGAAATTCAAAATGCTGTGCCTGAGCGCCAAACGTCTGGCCTGCCTGTGTGACCGATATCTGAGGTGTCTCCAGCGTCAGGGACACGCGCGCGAGCCCGGCGGGTGTGCCGTGCAGACTTGTGCGCAGATGGGTCCAGGTGGCCTCAACCTGCGGGCCATTGTTGGGCGTTATGATGCGCAGCGGTCCTTCGACCTCAATCAGAATAAGTGTTGGGCGATAGATCTGCGCCAGTGCGCGGACGAGCTTCACCTCGCCATGGATGGGCCCGTCAATGGATTGCCCGAGCAGCTGTGTGGTCCCGACCCGACCCTCAAAACTTGGATTGACGCAGGACACGGCGAGATCGAAGGGAAACCCGCCAATTTCACGCTTCGGACATGTCCAGACGCGACCAAGCGCTGCCTCGCGGCTGATCCAGCTGTCGAGCGTGCGTTCTGAAACACCGGATGACACAAACCAGAACGTCGTCCAGCCAGCGCAGATCAGCAGCAAAATGGCGAAGGGCAGATAAAGGCCCAGACGGCTAACCCGGCGTGGTGCGGGCAAATCTGACGTTGAGGGCTCAGGTACGGAATCAGTCATGGCCAAATCGGGTTGGAGAGATGTATCTGGATCGCGCTGGATCGTCAGGCAGGGTTTGGCTGAGGCGGCGCCAGCGCACAAGGCGGGATGACGGGATGACGCATCAAGATGCCTCGATCTGGGTCTTCGGGTATGGCTCCCTGATGTGGAACCCGGGATTCCCCCATGTCGAGCGACAGATGGCTGTGCTTGAGGGGTGGCATCGCGCACTTTGCATTTATTCGCATGTTCACCGGGGCACACCAGAGCGGCCCGGTCTCGTCCTGGGCCTTGATCAAGGCGGTTCCTGCCATGGCGTCGCCTTCCGTGTTGCAGCGCATGAGGCAGAGCCGACGCTCGCCTACCTGCGCGCCCGCGAATTGGTCACCCATGTTTATCTCGAGCGCACACTTCCCATCCGCCTTGAAGATGGCAAGCTCATGAATGCGCTGGCTTACGTTGTTGACCGCAGCCACGCTCAATACGCCGGACGACTGCCACACACTGATCTGCTGCGCCTCATTCGGCAGGGACATGGGCTCAGCGGCCGGAATGCAGATTATGTTCTGGCGACCCACCAACATCTCGATGCGCTCGGCGTTCCTGACGGCACTGGCGCAGCTCAGCCACGACCTGGAAGCCTCAGGACCCTGAAGGACTGGTGGCTGGCCTCGCCTCAGTCGGTTGCGTTTGAAGAACCGCCACCAGGCTTGGATCAGCAGCCAGCGATTCCGCAATGAGCTTGGCGGTCTCTGTCTCAATTCGCTCTTGAACAAGTTTGAAGAAAACCGGTTT
>CAIZGQ010000564.1 GCA_903932565.1 uncultured Hyphomicrobiales bacterium | reverse complement strand
TGACTGCGATGCTACGGAATCCCGCGCGATGCAAGAGTTTCGCACAGGCCCACCTGCGACGCAGCACCCCACACGTCAGCATCTGCAAGGCGTATGTCGCGACTTAAGCGGAAAGATTGAACACGCGGCTTGGCACCAGCTCGCCCTGCTCAATCGAGCCGAACGCCACCGGTACGCCCTGACAAGCGGCATAGGCGATGCCCTCAGCCGGGGCATCGCGACCACGCAAGATGAGCGACTGCCCGCGGCGAAGCCGCGCCGCACCATCCCGATCGACAATGACGCAGGGTAGGGACGTCAAGCCAGCTTCAACCGGCTGCAGCATGTGCACCGCCGCGAGCGGATCGGCCTCAAGATCGGCAAGGGTCACACTGTCGGCTTCGCGAAATGGCCCCACACGCGTGCGGCGGAGCGCAATCACATGGCCGAGGCAGCCCAGCATCCGGCCAAGATCGCGCGCAATGGCGCGCACATAAGTGCCCTTGCCACATGCCGCTTCCAAAACGGCTTGATCATCCGACGCGTCAACGAGCTCTAGCCCATGGATGGTGATCGGTCTTGGCTCGAGCACGAATGTCTCGCCATCACGGGCCAAATCATAGGCGCGCTCGCCCGCAATCTTGATGGCAGAATACGCGGGCGGCACCTGCATGATCGTGCCGATAAAAGCCGGTAGCGCAGCTTTGATCTGCGCGATCGTCGGACGCTGGTCGCTGGTTTTGACGATGGTACCGTCGGAATCATCCGAATCGGTTTCCTCGCCCCATTTCACAGTAAAGCGGTAGGCCTTCTCGCCATCCTGAACGAACGGAACAGTTTTGGTGGCTTCACCGAATGCAATGGGCAGAATGCCGGACGCCAACGGATCCAGCGTGCCCGCGTGCCCAGCCTTTTTTGCGTTAAACAAACGCTTCAGCCGGGAGACGGCATGGGTGGACGTTGCGCCCACCGGCTTGTCGAGGATCACCCAGCCGTTGACTTCAACGCGCTGCGACTTCGGCGCGCTCATTCCGGCTGCCCATTCGGCGTTTCATCATCATGCCCCGCGTCATCGCTGACCTCTGGCAAGGGCGAGGTAATATCCGCACGAACTTTGTCCGTCCGAAAAAGCGCATCGATCTGGGCTGCATTGTCGAACGAATCATCGGCGCGGAACCGCAGTTCCGGTGCCGTTTTCAAATTCACCTTGCGCGCAATTTCCCCGCGCAAATATTTGCGGTGCTTGTCGAGCGCCTCAAGGATCGGTGGCGTGTCCTTGCCACCCAACGGCAGCACGTAAACAGTCGCGAGCTTCAGGTCCGGGGACATCTTCACCTTGGGAACGGTGATGATGTTGGTCTCCAACAGCGGATCCTGGATTTCGCCGCGCGACAACACATTGGCCAGCGCGTGGCGGATCAATTCCGCAACGCGGAGCATGCGGTGGGACGGCTCACCGGTATTGGCGTGATGGGCTCTGGACATGGTGGCTAATTGGGCGCGTGACCCAAAGCCACGCGCGCATCCCTGAAGGGTTGAAGTGAAGAACGCTGATCAAGCGCGCGTTAGAGCGAGCGCTTGATCTCTTCGACGCGGTAACATTCGATGACGTCGCCTGCGCGCATGTCCTGATAGCCCTCAAAGGCCATGCCGCATTCCTGGCCAACTTGAACGTCTTTGACTTCGTCCTTGAAGCGCTTGAGCGTCGACAGTTTACCTTCGTGCACGACAACGTTGTCACGGATAAGGCGGACATTCGCACCGCGCTCGACGCGGCCATCTGTGACTCGGCAACCAGACACCTTGCCGACCTTCGAGATGTTGAACACCTCGAGAATCTGCGCATTACCAAGCATTTCTTCACGCAGGGTCGGAGCCAGCAGACCCGACATCGCGGCTTTCACGTCATCAACGAGATTGTAGATGATGTTGTAATACCGAATTTCGATGCCAGCTTCTTCTGCTGCAGACCGAGCTTCTTTATGGGCGCGAACGTTGAATCCGATCACCGCAGCCTTCGAGGCTTCGGCCAGGGTGATATCCGATTCGGTGATGCCGCCAACACCCGCATGAACAACGCGCGCAGCGACTTCATCGGTGTTGAGCTTTTCAAGTGCCGACAAAATCGCTTCGACGGACCCCTGCACGTCACCCTTGATGACCAGCGGGAATTCCTTGCGACCAGCCGTCTTGAGTTGGCTCATCATGTCAGCCAGTGATGTGCGCGCGGTGCCGCCACGGGCCGCGATCTTGTCGCGCTTCTGACGCTCACGATACTCGGTGATTTCGCGAGCACGCGCTTCATCTGCGACAACCGCGACGCGGTCGCCGGCCTCCGGCGCGCCCGAGAACCCAAGCACTTCCACAGGCGATGACGGCCCGGCTTCTGCCGTGTTGGCGCCCTTGTCATCGAGCAGAGCACGAACCCGGCCCCATTCGGAACCGGCAACAATAATATCACCAACGCGCAAGGTGCCGCGCTGGACAAGAACCGTGGCAACCGGACCGCGCCCGCGATCCAGCCGGGCCTCAATCACAGTGCCTTCCGCCGGACGATCCGGATTGGCCTTGAGATCAAGCACTTCGGACTGCAGCGCAATCAGTTCCAGCAACTTGTCGAGATTGAGCTTCTTGGTGGCAGAAACCTCGATTTCGAGCGTATCGCCGCCAAGGCTTTCGACCTGCACTTCATGCTGCAGCAGTTCAGTGCGCACGCGCTCCGGCTTGGCATCGGCTTTATCGATCTTGTTGATCGCAACAATCATCGGGACCTTGGCAGCGCGTGCATGGTTCACCGCTTCAATGGTCTGCGGCATCACCCCGTCGTCGGCGGCAACAACCAGGATCACGAGATCCGTCACCTTGGCACCACGTGCGCGCATGGCGGTAAAGGCAGCATGGCCTGGCGTATCAATGAAGGTGATCGGCGTGCCATCGGGGGCAGCAACCTGATAGGCACCAATATGCTGCGTAATACCACCGGCCTCACCTGCCACCACGTTGGCGTGACGCAGCGCGTCCAGCAGCGACGTCTTGCCGTGATCCACGTGGCCCATGATTGTCACGATAGGAGCGCGGTGCTCCAGCGTCTCGTCTTCGTCCGCAACGTCAAAGAGACCTTCTTCCACGTCCGATTCAGCAACGCGTTTTACTGTATGGCCAAGTTCTTCAGCAATGAGCTGGGCCGTATCAGCGTCGATCGCGTCAGTGATCTTCACCATCTGACCTTGCTTCATCAGCATGCGGATGACGTCAACGGCCCGCTCCGACATGCGGTTGGCGAGTTCCTGGATCGTGATCGTTTCCGGAAGCACGACTTCGCGCAGCAACTTCTCTTTTGGCTGCGCGCCGCCCTTGAGGCGCTGCACGCGGCGGCGGAAGGACGCGACAGAGCGTGTGCGCTCCTCATCTTCGGAGGTCGCGCTGGTCACCGTCAGGCGACCGCGGTTCTTGATATCCGCTCCACGGGTGGGCTTGGGCGGTGTGACAACCTTCGTTGGCATGCCGGGACGACGGATGATCCGTTTCGTCTCTTCCTCTTCCTCCTGCGCGCGTGCGCCCGCAGGACGGGCAACAAGACCGGCGGGAGTAATTGCCGTCAGACCAGCGGCCGCGCCGGGGGCGACACCGGGGCGGCGCGCGGCAACACCCACCGGTGTCGCAGCGGGTGCGCCACCTTCGAGGCGACGCTTGGCTTCCGCCTCAGATCGACGCTTGGCATCCATCTCAGTTGCACGACGCGCGTCTTCCTCGCGCTTGCGGG
>CAIZGQ010000563.1 GCA_903932565.1 uncultured Hyphomicrobiales bacterium | reverse complement strand
TGGCCACGGTGCGCAGATCGCCCGAATGGACGAATTTTTTCTGATACAGCGTTCCAGCAGTGAGCGAGAGGATGCCCGCCGCGCCCAGCGCCAGCGGCCACGCAACGGCCGCCAGCTGTCCTGGATCAATGCCGACGAGTTTGGGCGTCAGCACGAGCAAAAGGCCAGCAAACCCAAGCAGCACACCAAGCCATTGGATGAGGCCGACACGCTCGCGCAAAAGCATGGGCGCCAAAACGGGCGTCAGGATGGGCTGGATTGCCGAGAATAAGGCGGCGATGGAGGCCGGCACCCCCAAGCGCACAGCCCACCAGACGCACCCAATATAGCCCGCGTGCAGCAAGATTCCGGATGCAAACGCATGACCCCATTGCGCCCGCGTGCGCGGCCAAAGTGCACCCACATAAAGTGCAAAGACCAACAGGAATAAGATCGCCCCGATGTAGCGCAAGAGCAGAAAGGTGAGCGGCTCTGCGTAAGGCGCAATGAAGCGCGCGACGATGAAGCCGGTCGACCAAAAGATGACGAAGATGAGAGGGGTTAACCGGCGAAAAAGCGCGCTACCGCCGGATAAGAGAGTCTGCATGGAGTCTGGCTAATGCAGCGCTCTCCCAAGCGCAACTCAGATGGCGCAAAACCAAGCGATTTTAGGAAAAAATTGCACGCAAATTCGGCAAGTCAGTGGTCAGCAAGAGTAATATTTGGAGCACAAAATAATCGCATGACATCGGGGCATGGGCGCGTGGACCCCACGCCCCGGTTGGGCGGCCCTCGGCGTCAATTGCAGGCTGCGATCACGTCCTCAAACGTCCGAAGCCCCGTCTGCGGTGAACAGACGAGCACGGCCATGTTGCCGGGCGCGTGCTGGTTCTTCAGCATTTTTGTATGGGCAAGCGGTATTTGCGCCCAGCTGAAGACTTCAGACATGCAAGGATCGACGCGCCGATCAATCACGAACTTGTTGGCAGCAGACGCCTGCTTCAAATGCGCAAAATGCGAGCCTTGGATGCGCTTCTGCCGCATCCAGACGTAACGCGCATCGAATGTCAGGTTGAACCCAGTTGTTCCGGCACAAAAGACAACCATGCCGCCACGTTTGACGACGAGGCAGGAGACCGGAAATGTCTGTTCGCCCGGGTGTTCGAAGACGGTGTCGACGTCCTGCTTGCCGGTAATGTCCCAGATTGCCTTGCCGAATTTCCGCGCTTCCTTCACCCAGGTTGCATATTCGGGCGTGTTGACGGTTGGCATCTGCCCCCAACAGTTGAAGTCCTTGCGGTTGATGACGCCGCGCGCCCCAAGTGACATCACGTAATCGCGCTTTGTCTCATCTGAAATGATTCCGATGGCATTGGCACCGGCTGCCGCGCAAAGCTGGATGCCGAACACGCCCAAGCCGCCGGACGCACCCCAGACCAGCACATTGTCGCTGGGCTTCAGCCGATGCGGTTCGTGGCCAAACAGCATGCGATAGGCGGTTGCTAGTGTCAGCGTGTAGCAGGCGCTTTCCTCCCAGGTCAGGTGGCGTGGGCGTTCCATGAGCTGGCGGTCCTGGATGCGGCAGAACTGTGAGAACGACCCATCCGGCGTCTCATAGCCCCAGATCCGCTGGGATGATGAAAACATCGGGTCGCCGCCGTTGCATTCTTCGTCGTCGCCGTCGTCCTGGTTGCAATGGGCCACGACCTCGTCGCCGACCTTCCAGCGCTTCACCTTGGATCCGACAGCCCAGACGATGCCCGACGCATCCGAACCCGCCACGTGGAACGGCGCCTTGTGGACGTCAAAGGGTGAAATTGGCTGGCCGAGAGCGGCCCAGATGCCGTTGTAGTTGACGCCCGCAGCCATCACGAGGACCAGCACGTCGTGGCTGTCGAGCGTCCAGGTCGGTACGACCTCCACCTGCATGGCGTCCTCGGGCTGCCCATGGCGTTCCCTGCGGATGGTCCAGGCATACATCTGCGCAGGCACATGGCCGAGTGGCGGCAGCTCACCGATCTCATAAAGATCTTTCAGGACCGCGGCAGGCTTGGCCGTGGGAGCATTGGCAATCGTTTGTTGAGCAGACAACGGGCTCTCCGTGCGTCGAGCAGGGTCAAGGCTTGTCGGCGGTTCAGCCGACACGCTTCAGATCATACAGAAGACATTGCAGCGCACCATACGACGAAGGAAGATTGTCAAAGGCGACAAAGGCATAGCTTCGCTTTGCGCGCCAACGCAGGCAGATCGCCGTCTTTGATGCACGCCTCGTCGGTTTTGCTTCGCGGGTTGCGGTCTTCGGCAAGCGGTCTCCGCCTTCGGTACGATTGTGCTTTGCAGCATGGCTGCTAGGCTCTGACGCGTTTTGTTCGTTTCCCCGGATCATACCAGCACGCCGGGCACTATCGGACTGCGCCGAAAAGGACTTGTCATGTCTGCCACGCCCCATGCTCCCGGTTGAGGGTGACATCCTTGAATCCTCCCCCCACAGGCCCAGTCCCCAAGATATTCAAAGCATCCTGCCCCAATTCACAGGGACCCT
>CAIZGQ010000562.1 GCA_903932565.1 uncultured Hyphomicrobiales bacterium | reverse complement strand
TGTACCGTTTCAAACACGGGTGCGAGGCGATCAAGGTCGATGCTTGTGCGCAGGGCATCAAAATCAGCGCGGTTTTCAATCGGCTTCAGGCGCGGGCCTTCGCCCGTTTCAAAGCCGACCTTTTGGCCAAGTGCATCGGGAATGACGAGGATGTCGCTGAACAGGATGGCTGCATCAAAGCCAAAGCGCCGGATCGGTTGCAATGTGGCTTCAATGGCGAGTTTCGGCGTGTAGCAGAAATCAAGAAAGCTTGGGGCCGTGGCGCGGATTTCCCGATATTCCGGCAGGTAGCGTCCGGCCTGGCGCATCAACCAGACGGGTGGAATTGAGTGTGCCTGACCGTCCAGCGTTGCGAGAAATTTGTTGGTCGAAATGCTGGCTGCCGACATTTAGGTTTCTCACAATCAGGTGGCGCCTACGCCCGTTGAATGAGGGCGTCGGCTTGAACCTGCCTTACTTGGCAGGCGAGTTGGCTTTCAAATACGCGATCACGTTGTTGATGTCGTCATCGGAGGCAAGACCCGGGAAGATCATCTTCGTGCCGGGGACCTTGGCCTTCGGGTTCTTCAAATAGACTTGAAGCGTGGCTTCATCCCAGGTCAGGCCTGAGCCCTTGTTGGCTTCCGAATAATTGTAGCCGGGATATGTGCCGGCCGGGCGACCGACAACGCCGGTCAGGACGGGGCCAACCGAGTTCTTCGCTTCCGGGCCGATCTGGTGGCAGACCTTGCACTTGGCGAAGACTTTTTCGCCGGCCGCTGCATCCTGCGCCAATGCCGAACCGGCGCTGAACGTGAGGGCGGCGCCCATTGCAACTGCTGCGATTGAGGTAACAGAAATCAAAGCTTTCATGAACAACTCCCTGGGACTTGGTTCATCCCTATTTGCACATACGGAAATTGACCTGAATGGTTCATGAAAGCAAAGGCCTTATGCACTTGAATTCATTGGCGCCAGCCAAGCTTCGGTGCGGATCACCCGGCAGCGCGGCGACGTAGTGACAATCGCGGTTGACGGACACGATCAAACCGCAGCAAAAGTGTAAATACAAGATGACATATTTTCCGTAAAGCGCTAATTGTTGTCGATGCGTGATCTGCCAGTCCGCTGGTGGCCTCTCAATCGTTCTTTTGCGTGGTATTTGCCTGATGACAGCTCCGTTTCCGTTTTCGGCCATCGTGGCCCAGGATGATATGAAGCTCGCGTTCCTGATTGCGGCGGTAGACCCGTCGGTCGGCGGTGTTCTGGCATTCGGGGATCGTGGCACGGGTAAATCCACAGCAGTGCGTGCCCTCGCCGCCCTGTTGCCCCGGATGCAGGTGGTCGTCGGCTGCCACTATTCCTGCGATCCCGCCAAGCCTGCCAAGCTTTGCGAGGCCTGCCGCAGCAAGCTTGCCTCTGGTGATCTGCAGACGGCCGAGGTGCCGGTGCCGGTCGTCGATCTGCCGTTGGGCGCAACCGAAGATCGCGTTGTCGGCGCGCTCGATCTGGAGCGCGCGCTTTCGCTAGGTGAAAAAGCCTTCGAGCCGGGCCTGCTGGCCAAGGCCAATCGCGGGTTCCTCTACATCGATGAAGCCAATCTTCTCGAAGATCACCTCGTCGACCTGCTGCTTGATGTGGCCGCCTCGGGCGAGAATGTCGTCGAGCGCGAAGGCCTGAGCATCCGCCATCCGGCTCGTTTCGTTCTGATCGGGAGCGGCAATCCGGAAGAGGGCGAATTGCGCCCCCAGCTGCTGGATCGGTTTGGTCTGGCGGTCGATGTGCGCACCCCCACCGACATTCCCCAGCGGGTCGAAGTGGTGAAGCGCCGCGACGCGTTTGAGCGCCATCCGGACGATTTTCTCGCCCGCTGGGCGCCTGAGGAAGAAGCGCTTCGCCTCAAGATCACCTCTGCGCGCGAACGCGTGGGCGTCATCCATGTGCCGGATTCGACCCTCGAATCCGCAGCTCGGCTCTGCGTGGCGCTGGGTACGGACGGGCTGCGCGGCGAGCTGACGCTTCTGCGTGCCGCGCGCGCGCTGGCGAGCCTTGAGGGCGACGAGATGGTGTCAGAAAAGCACCTGCGCCGCATCGCACCCGCTGCGCTCGGCCACCGCCTGCGCCGCAACCCGCTGGATGATGCGGGCTCGCAGGTGCGCGTTGCGCGCGCCGTTGACGAGACGTTTGGCGCATGACGACTTCGCAACCGCAGGCGGAGCAGGGCAATCCTCAGGAGCTGGCTTTAGCCCGCTGGGCTGAGCTCTGCCAGGCGGCTGCCCTGTTTGCGATTGATCCAAGTCTGGGTGGCGTCTGCCTGCGCAGCCGGGCGGGGCCGGTGCGCGATGCCTGGCTGCAACTTCTGACCAGCCTGCTCCCCGCCAATATGCCGTCGCGCCGGGTGCCGCTGGGCATCGGCGATGATCGCCTGCTGGGCGGGCTCGATTTGACTGCAACGCTGCGCGCCGGACGTCCGATCGCCGAAAAGGGCATCTTGGCCGAGGCCAATGGCGGCCTGCTGATTCTCGCCATGGCGGAGCGCTTGTCGTCGGGCACCGCGGGGCGGCTGACCAATGTGATGGACATGGGCTGCGTCACCGCCGAGCGCGATGGCGTGGCGCTGCGCGCACCAGCCCGTTTCGGCGTTGTTGCCCTCGACGAGGGGCAGGATGGCGACGAGCGCCCGCCGACTGCACTCATGGATCGCCTGACGCTCTGGCTCAATCTTGAGGGCCTGTCGCACCGGGATGTAGGCGAAACAGTCGTGACGCGGGTTGAGGTTGAGGCGGCTCGCGCGCGCTTGCCCCGGGTTGTCGCAGACGAGAAAGCCATTGAGGCCCTCGTTGTTGTGGCGGCACGGCTTGGCGTCCACTCGCTGCGCGCGCCACTTCTGGCGCTGCGGATCGCCTGCGCTTCGGCCGCGTTGCGCGGCTCGGACTTTGTGGAGGAGGAGGACGTGCGGATTGCCGCGCGGCTCGTGCTGGCCCCACGCGCGACCATGATGCCCGTGAGCGAGGCACCCGAGGAAAGTGACGAGCTGGCACCGCAGGAGGACGCCGACGAGCCTGACACCTCCGAGGCGCAGGACCAGACGGATGCGCCACCACCCGAAACGGAGCCCGAGACGCCCGACGAAATTCCGCCCGGCGCGCTGGAGGATCTCATCCTCGCGGCGGCGGCGGCTGCCATTCCGCCCAATCTGCTGGCCCAGTTGCAGGCCGGTAAAGCGGCGCGGGGCCGACAGGACAAGGGCGGCAAGGCCGACGCCAAGGGAAGTTCATCGAAGCGCGGCCGCCCCATGGCGGCACGGCGCGGGGAGTTGCGCGCCGGACGCCTTGGCCTCGTCGATACCTTGCGGGCTGCTGCGCCCTGGCAGCGGTTGCGGGCCCAGCAACAGGCGAGCCAGCAGGCCGTGGAAGATGGCGCACTGATCAAGCCGACGCGGCGGGTCATCGTCCGCCCGGAGGATTTCCGGATCGTTCGCT
>CAIZGQ010000561.1 GCA_903932565.1 uncultured Hyphomicrobiales bacterium | reverse complement strand
CGCTGCCGGCAACATGACGCCCGGCGCCGACGTGGCAAAATTTGTCACCAACAAATACGTCGCGCCCTGATCCGAACCGGACTTGCGCTACAACTTTGAAACGCCGACCCGTTGCCCGACGGGTCGGCGTTTTGTTTGGGCCAATTGGTGACTAGCTTTTCGCGTCAGTTTCTTTTCTGCTTGCTGTCACAAAGCGCCAGCCTGTGAGGCGCAACATGTGGGGACGACGATGAGCGCGAAAACCAATTCCGGGCATTTCTTTGAGGATTTTCGCCTCGGCCAGATCCTGCGCCACGCGACACCCCGCACGGTGACTGTCGGCGACGTCTCGCTTTACACAGCACTCTACGGCGGACGATGTGCCGTCCAATCGTCCGACGTCTTTGCCAAAAGCATCGGGTATCCGCAAAGCCCCATTGATGATTTGCTCGTCTTTCACATCGTCTTTGGCAAAACCGTGCCGGACATTTCCCTGAACGCTGTTGCCAATCTGGGTTATGCGGGATGCCGGTTTCTCGCCCCGGTCTATCCGGGCGACACGCTCAGCGCCGTGAGTGAAATCATCGGCCTGAAGGAGAATTCCAACAAGCAGACCGGCGTTGTCTATGTCCGTTCGCAGGGCTTTAACCAGCAGGGCGATGCGGTGCTCGATTACACGCGCTGGGTGATGGTGCGCAAACGCGACCCCAACGCCGTTGTGCCACCGGAATCCGTGCCGACCCTGCCTCGGTCCATCCACGCCGAGGCGCTGGGGGATGCCTGTCCCGTGCTCGATATCGACCAGTATGATTTTGAGCTCGCTGGCTCCGCGCATCGCTTTGACGCCTATGCGGTCGGCGAAAAAATCGACCATGCCGACGGCATGACGGTGGAAGAGGCCGAGCACATGATTGCGACCCGCCTCTACCAGAACACCGCCAAGGTGCATTTCAATCAATTCACGGAAGGCCAGGGCCGCTTTGGGCGTCGGCTCATCTATGGCGGCCACGTGATCTCGCTCGCCCGCGCGCTCTCCTACAATGGCCTCGCCAATGCCTTCCACGTGGCAGCGATCAACGGCGGGCGGCATGTGGCACCACTCTTTGCCGGGCAGACTGTCTTTGCGTGGAGCGAAATCCTCGACAAGCAGCCCCTCGAGGGGCGCTCTGATGTGGGCGCCCTGCGGGTCCGCACCATCGCCACCAAAGACCGGCCCTGTGCCGATTTTCCCTTGAAAGCGGAGGGAGACGCCTATGACCCAGCCATCATCCTCGACCTCGATTATTGGGTTCTGATCCCACGCTGAGAGCGCAGCCTGCAGCTTGCTGTTGGTGACCGTGCCTTGAGTCCTATCCGCACAGGCCCTGCATTTGCTAGCGTGGCCGCATGAACGAAGTCACCCGGCCAAAATCCGTCACCACCGCCAGGTCGCTGCCCCAGTCCCCCAAGGCAGAGGCGGCGGACGCGCGCGTGACGCCGATGATGGCGCAGTTTCACGAAATCAAGGCCGCCAATCCCGATTGCCTGCTGTTCTACCGGATGGGCGACTTCTACGAGATGTTCTTCGACGACGCGGAAATCGCCAGCCGCGCGCTCGGCATCGTGCTGACCAAACGCGGCAAGCACGAGGGGAACGATATCCCCATGTGCGGCGTGCCGATTGATCGCGCCGACGATTATCTGCAGCGGCTCATCGCACTTGGCCATCGGGTTGCGGTGTGTGAGCAGGTTGAGGACCCGGCTGAAGCTAAAAAACGTGGCCCCAAATCGGTTGTAAAGCGCGACGTGGTGCGCCTCGTCACCCCCGGCACGATCACGGAAGAGCGCCTGCTGGATCCCGCCCGCGCCAATATCCTGCTGGCGCTGTCGCGCGTTCGCGATACCGAGACCGATTGGCTTTACGGGCTCGCCGCGGTCGATATCTCGACAGGCTCCTTCATGCTGGCGGAAACCAATCTCGCCGGGCTCAGCGCCGAGATTGCG
>CAIZGQ010000560.1 GCA_903932565.1 uncultured Hyphomicrobiales bacterium | reverse complement strand
TCACCCAAGGGGGAAAGCGATGAGCGAAATTTACGGCTGCGCGGCCGCAGGATGCCCTCTGCGCGCCACGATCTTTGATTCCGTGACCGGCACCCCCGCCAATGGCCGCTGCCGCTACCACGACGCCGCAGTGCCCGCCATCTGGCCCGTCATCACGCAGGTGTTCCGCAACAATCCGTTCCAGCGCCACATCATCGAGCCCCAGCTCGGCCACATCGGAATCCGCTGGCGCGAGGATCAAGCAATCCCGCCAGCTGCAACGAAGCCGCCCGGCTACAGTTCCCAGGAGTGGGCTGCTCACCACATGAGCATCATTCGCTGCCTGAAAGCCGCGCCCGATCCTGATCGGCGCGCTTGGGCTCACAAGCTCAAAGCAGAAGAGGAATCCGGCGAACCGCTCCACCCGATCCAGTCATCGGCCTGGCGCGCAGCCCTCGGCGCCGACGCAATGACCGAGGCCGAGCGCGAAGCATTGGAAGAGCGGCTCGCAATCCAAGCCGAAGCCGGCGCATGATCGCATTCACCATCCTCGGCGAGCCCGCCAGCAAAGCCAACTCCCGCAAGTTCGTGATCATCGCCGGCCACCCCGCATCGATCAAAAGCGACAAAGCCCTCGCCTACGAACGCGACGCCCTGCGCCAAATCCCCGCCAGCGCACGCCGCCAGCTCCTCGGCCCCCTGCGCATCACCCTGCGCATCTGGTACGCCTCCGAACGCCCAGACCTCGATGAATCCCTCATCCTCGACTGCCTGCAAGATCGCTGGGGCAAAGGCGCCGATGGCAGTAAGCGCGTACTCGCACAAGCCGGGGTCTATCGCAACGACCGGCAAATCCGAGAAAAGCACGTTTTCCATGCCATCGACAAGGTCAACCCGCGAACCGAGATCGAAATCGAACCCTTGGAATAGCCCCTTTACGCAAAATGTTGACCAACGCACAGACAATCGCGTATAACCGCGCTAGTCGCAAGTCCACCGGAGCCGCCCGATGACCACCGAAACGCCAGCCACCGCAGATCCCGCGCCGGCGCCCGCATCGCCCCCGGCACCCCCCACGCTTGGAGAAGTCCTTGCCGCCGCCCGCACCAAGGCGCAGGAGGATCTGGCCGCAGCGCAGGCCAGGCTTGCCGCCGTCGAGGCGCGCATTGCCAGCATCCCCGGCGCGTTCCACGCCTTTTCCTGGCAAACGCTGACCGCCGAGGTCGAAGCATGGTTCACGAAGCTGTGAGTTCCCGCGCCGATGGCCCGCAGACCGACGAGGAATGGGCGCAGCTTGAGGAACGCCGCGAAGCCGAGGGTGGTATGCGGATGCTGGTCGTCGCGTTCCTGTGGTCCGCTTTGGTGGCCTGCTTGGGCATCGTTTGGATCGCGAATCGTGTCTAAGCCCAAGGGCATCGCGCTGTCCGAGCTGCTGGCGATGGCCGGCCTTGGCGCGAAGCCTGCGCGGCGTGCAAAACCCGAATACACCCCGCCGCCCCGCGGCTTGACGTACAACGAGGCGCGGCAGCGCGCGAAGGAGCTTCACCATGGCAGCTAAACCGGGCAATACCAAGCCCTCTGAAGCGACCGCAAACACGCGCATGAAAGTGCCCACCGGCCACTACGATGCCGATGGCCGTAGCCTCGGCACGCCGACCGGAGAAGGCCGCAAGACGCATGACGCCTTCAACACGAACCGCGACAGCGGCGGGGAAAAGAAGTGAGAAACACCATGGGCAAGCCAGTGGCGCCGGACAAGGACGAGAAGGTCAAGGGCCATGCCGCCGACCCCGAGGGCAAGCACATGGACCCCGCAGCGCACATCGCCGGCTGCGAGGACTGCATGAAAACCGTGGCCGCGCACATGGGCATGGGCAAGCCTGCGGACGGGATGAAGTCGCAGGACCAGGGCGGTAGCAAGTCGGGCGGCGCTGCACGGCGCCGGCACTGAAAATCCACGAAGGGAAAAGGCAGGATGAGCCTCAAGCACGCAAAGGATGGCAGATCAGCCAGCATTCAGCAGGACATTCGCGGGAGGGTCGAAGCGCACGAGACGATCCGCTGCCTCCGCGATGTGATGATCGTCGAACCGCTCCCCGTTGAGCATTCCGCGATTCTGGCAGTGATCGAATGGAAACGCCCACTGCGGGGCATCGTCAAGGCCATCGGGCCGGGGCACTACCCCACGCGGTACAACCACCCCGATAAGCACGTCCGCAGCAAATCGTGGCGCTCGCCGACATTCCAGCCGACAGAATGCAAGGTCGGGGACGTGGTGGAGCTTGGCATGGTCGGCGGCGATGGCTACGCCTTTCCCCAGATCCTTTGGGGCAACACGGTGCATATTGTCTGCCGCGAGGCCGATGTGAGCGGGGTGTGCGAGTCCGACGCCGTGACGCAGTTCGCGCAAGCACTGCAGGAGTTCGTCGCTGTGGAGGCCGCATGAAGGACGTCAACTCCCGCAACCAGTTCTGGCTTGACCTACGCACCGAGGAGGGCCGCGCGCAGTTGAGCGTTGACCTTTCCAGTCTTTCGCACCGCGAGCGCCTGTTCCTGTACGACATCATGCACAGCGCGAACACCGGCAGCACCATCGCGTTCGGGGTTGGCGAGGATGACAAGGGCGCGCACGTCATGCAGTTCACCATCGCGCGGCCCACGCCGGCCCAGCTTGACCCCACGGATGGCGACCATGCCGTGCAGCACTAGCACGCCGGAGAAACGTACCACGCGCATACCGGGCGCCGATCATGGTAAAGCACGCGCACCAGCGGTATAAGCGCGTAGGGCGCGATGTTCCGCCCCCGCCGCCATTGCCCCCCGCCGATGAGGTGATCGCGGCTCCTGCGGCCCATACGCCAGTCGCAGCGGTAGCCGTGCCAGCGCCAGCCGGATTCGGGATGGAAAACCTCAAGCTGCATAACGATGCGCCATTCCACTTTGAACCGGAGCCGGAACCCGAAGGACTGCGAATCCCGCAGGATTGGACACTCGGCCAGCTCCTGAACGTGCGCCCGGGCGGGCCAGGCTACCGCATCACGCTGCTGGGCGAGGAATACGACCCGCGCTACCCGCACCGGTGCCTTGAGTTCTCCAACTCGTTCGAGGCGCAGCAGTTCGTGAGTCAGTGGTACGCGCGCACCTATTGCGATCCGAGGGCGTGACATGGCGACGCGCAAAAGGAAGTTTGCGATCCCCACCGCGCCGGCCAAGTCCGAGAACGGCGGTGGCAGGCCCACGGTGTACTCCGATGAAATGGCCGATCTCATTTGCACCCGGCTGGGCGATGGCGAGTCCCTGAGCCAAATATGCCGGGACGACTTCATCCCGGACCGGCGCACCATCGTGCGGTGGGCGATCCAGGACATCAACGGTTTCAATGGCAAGTACACCGCGGCGCGGGACATTGCGCTGGACATCATGGCCGACGAAGTGCTTGAGATTGCGGACAATCCGCATTTCGTGACCGAGGAATCGGTAGGGCCGAACGGTGCCACGATCACCAAGACGGAGTCCTACCAGCATCGCCGGCTGCGGTTCGATGCCCGGCGCTGGTATTTGTCCAAACTGGCCCCGAAGCGCTACGGCGACAAACTGGAAACGACGCACCGCGGGGATGCCGAGGCGCCGATTGTGATCTCGCAATCCGATGCCAAGCTATGAGCGCGGAGCATGACCCGGTAAAGCTGCTGCTGGCGCATGTCCGGATGATGCGGCACGACATTGAGCAGATGGTTACGGCTCTGGACCGGCTGCAGCGCGCGGGCGAGGAAACGGCAAGGCGGGGCGAACATCGGGCGATTGTGCGGGCTTCGCGTGGACCGGCGCTGGTGGTGTTGCGGGAAGCCGAGCGCGAGCAGATCGCGGCCATGTACCGCAACGGCATGACCATGCAGGCGCTAATTGAGGCTTCGGGGTATTCCTCGACGATCCTGCGGCGGGAGTTGCGCGCGGTGGGCATCAAGATTCGCGGTCGCGGGCAATCGAATGCGGCTCGGGCGCGGCGAAGGGTGGCGTAATGGCAGAATTCAAGCTCACCGCCGCCCAAGAAAAGGCCAATGCGCTGCTCGGATCGCCAGCCAAGCACATCCTGTTGGCCGGAGGATCACGCAGCGGCAAGACGTTCCTGCTGATT
>CAIZGQ010000559.1 GCA_903932565.1 uncultured Hyphomicrobiales bacterium | reverse complement strand
CGGGTGATGGTTATGCCACCGACACCCTCATCCGTCTCGCTCCGCGAGCCACCTTCTCCCAAGGGAGAAGGAGCTCCAAAGATCCCTCAAATCACCCGCCGAATTCCCGTGATCGGCCCGTAGCTCTTGCTCAAGATGCGGGCGCGGGCGACGTCCAAGGGCTCTGAGGCCACCAGCATGTGGTGACCATTGGCGTGCAGCAGCTGCGTTGCCGACTGCATGATGCCGATGTGCCCCTTCCATAGGATGAGATCGCCACGCCGGAGATTCATCTCGGCAATGGGTGCATCAAACGCCACGTCGACCGGCGCACCCAGCTCGGCAAACATCATGTCCGTGTCGCGCGGTGAAAAAATTCCCGCAGCAGCAAGGCTCACCTGCACGAGGCCGGAGCAGTCGATGCCACCGTGGTGCTTGCCGCCCCAGAGATACGGTGCGTTGAGAAACATCTCGGCGACAGCCACAAAATCCGGCTCCCGTGCGCCCAGCGGCACGAGATGCGCGCTGATCATGTAGCCGAACCCCGCGAGCTCGCTGAACCCGTCGATCTCGCGCACCACCGCCACCTCGCCCCCCATGGGCACAGCGCCAATGTCCGGCAGCTTCATGTTGGGGCCAGGGTAGATGAAGGTCCGGGGCACGCGAACGCGATGGGTCGTGTCGGGGTCATCCGGGCGCAGGGCTGCAATCGGCAGATAGCCCACATAGGAATCGCTTTTCAGCTGAACCCAGGCCCAGCCCTCCGTGTCCTCATCGTAGACGGTGACCGCCTCGCCATGCAGCGCCTGTGTGTCCTGCGCGCATTCGGGCGAGGGTGCAGCGCGCAGGCCCACGACCTCCTCGCGGATGCGGGCCGGCCGGCCTTGGGTGAAACGGCTGGCTTCAAGCTGTCCGCGCAGATGCTCAGCCGCGAGATCAGGGCGGGCCGGTATGCGCCGACGGTCAAACTTTGCGATAGGATTTGTCATGGCACTAGATTTCGCCTGACACGTTCGAGCAGGCAAGGGGATAGCTCACCTCTGCTTATGCGAGGCCCGCTTGCGCCAGGCCCACTTGCGCGAGGCCCGCTTGCGCATGTCACACGTGTCGTCTATGCCGCATTCTTATCCACCAGCGAGATCCGCTCTTGGCCCCCACTCAGTCAGCTTCATCAGCCCAGCCACTGGTTGCCATCATCATGGGCAGTCAATCCGATTGGGCGACCATGCGCCACGCGGCGGAAACCCTCGACAAGCTGGGGATTCCCTATGAGGCCCGTATCGTGTCAGCGCATCGCACGCCCGACAGATTGGTGCAGTTTGCCAAAACGGCGAAAGCTGAAGGCTTCCAGATTATCATCGCTGGCGCTGGCGGGGCGGCCCATCTCCCAGGCATGGCCGCTGCCATGACACCGCTGCCGGTGTTTGGCGTGCCGGTCGAGTCGAAGGCGCTTTCGGGTCAGGATTCGCTTCTCTCCATCGTGCAGATGCCCGCGGGCATTCCGGTGGGAACGCTTGCCATCGGGCGCGCCGGCGCGGTCAATGCGGCCTTGCTGGCGGCGGCGGTGCTGGCATTGCACAATGGGCCGCTGGCCGAGCGGCTCGACGCCTATCGCGCGGCGCAGACGCAATCGGTGGGCGAGCATCCGATCGATGAGCATCCCGTCGATGCGTCTGGCATGAAAGCTTAAATCACGCATGGTCCAGACCAGCCAGATCTCCTCGCCCGACCAAGCCATCAAGCCGGGTGCCACCATCGGCATTCTGGGCGGTGGCCAGTTGGGGCGCATGCTGGCGTTGGCCGCCTCGCGGCTGGGCTTGCGTGTGCATGTGTTCGCGCCCGAGTCTGGCCCGGCTTTTGACGTCTGCACGCGCCACACAATTGCTGCCTATGAAGACGAGGCCGCTTTGACGGCGTTCGCGCAGGCGGTGGACGTCGTGACTTATGAATTTGAAAATGTCCCAGCGCGCACAGCGTCTGTCTTGAATGCAACACGCGTTGTGCGACCCGGCGCGGACGCGCTCGCCAAAACGCAGGACCGTCTGGTCGAGAAGACGTTTCTTAACAACCTTGGCATTCCCACAGCTCCCTTCCATCAAGTGGATGATGCAGGTGGGCTGGCGCGCGGTGTTGCCCAGCTTGGCCGTCCTTCGATTTTGAAGACACGGCGCTTTGGCTATGACGGCAAGGGACAGGCGCTGGTGCGCGAAGGCTCTGATCTGGCCGTGATTTACCGCAGCCTTGGCGCCAAGCCCTGCATCCTGGAAGGGGTTGTGCCCTTCGTGAAGGAAGTGTCGGTGATTGCCGCGCGCGGCATCAACGGCGCCTTTGCCGCCTGGGATGTGTGCGAGAATACGCATGATCATCACATTCTCAGCGTGACGCGTGCCCCGGCGGCGATCAGCGAACAGTCCGCTGTCGAGGCCATGGAAATGGCAAAGACCATTGCGGATGCGCTGGATTATGTTGGCGTGATTGCCGTTGAAATGTTTCTGGTCGAAGACAAGAAAGCGGACGGCGCAAAGGTCGAGCGGCTTGTGGTCAATGAGATTGCGCCGCGCGTTCACAATTCCGGCCATTGGACGATTGATGGCGCTGTGACCTCACAATTCGAGCAGCATATTCGCGCCATCTGTGGCTGGCCGCTGGGATCCACGCGCCGCCATGGTCGCATCGAAATGACAAACCTGATTGGTGCCGATGTGCACCAGTGGCATGACCTTTTGGGCGAGCCCGGCGCGTGCCTGCACCTCTATGGCAAGCACGATGCGCGGCCCGGCCGCAAAATGGGCCATGTGACAAGGGTCTTTCCTGAAACCTGACTTCCAGCCCCGGAGACGAGCATGACCCGCAGCACGAAACTGCCCCAGCGCATGATTGGCACATCGGGCCTTCCCACCTCTGCCATGGGGCTTGGTCTCATGTCGCTGTCCGGCATCTATGGTCCAGGCGATGACATGGAGTCGGTTGCGCTCATTCGTGAGGCGCTGGACCTTGGCGTCACCATGCTCGACAGCTCGGACATGTATGGCTTTGGCCATAATGAGGAACTGCTGGGCAAGGCGATCGCAGGTCGCCGGGACGAGGCCTTGATTGTCACCAAGTTTGGCAACATGGGCGGCAAGAACGGCCGTATCGCAGACGGGCGACCTGAATATGTGCCTGTCGCACTTGAGGCCAGCCTGAAGCGCCTGAATGTGGATGTGATTGACCTGTGGTACGTTCACCGCATTGATCCCACGGTCCCGATCGAGGACACGGTTGGCGCGATGTCACGCCTGGTAGAGCAGGGGAAGGTGAAGGCGCTGGGCCTGTCGGAGGCCAATCCGCAGACAATTATGCGCGCCCACAAGGTGCATCCCATCGCCGCCGTGCAGAATGAATATTCGTTGCTGTTTCGTGCGGAGGCGGAAGAAACCCGCAAGACAACAAAGGAACTCGGCATCAGCTTTGTGGCTTATGCGCCACTGGGCCGTGGCCTGTTGACGGGTTTACGTGTCGACCCGAATGAGATGGGGGATACAGACGCCCGCAAGCGTCATCCGCGATTCCTGGGCGAAAACCAGACACACAATCTCAATATTGTCCGCAAGCTTGATGAATTGGCGAAGGCCAAGGACTGCACCACAGGTCAGCTTGTTCTGGCCTGGCTGCTGGCGCAGGGCGAGGATGTGATCGCCATCCCCGGCACCAAGCGTCGCGACCGTATGATCGAGAATCTCGGGGCACTGAAGGTGAATTTGTCGGCAGATGAACTTGCGCACATCACAGCACTTGTGCCGGTGGGCGCGGCCGCAGGGCTGCGGTATCCAGAAGCGCAGATGGCCAGCGTTTATCTGTAGGCGTTAAACTTTGGCCGCCCCTTCTCCCGCGAGCGGGAGAAGGGGCCTCTAAGCTGTTAGAACTTCACCCGATCGCCGCCTTTGAGGCCGAGCATTTCGCGGGCTTCCTTCGGGGTCGCCACGGCGTATCCAAGTTCCTCAACAATCCTGCGGATCTTTGATACCTGCTCGGCATTGCTCTTGGCCAGCGTTCCAACACCGCCATAGAGGCTATCCTCCAGACCGACGCGCACGTTGCCGCCCATCATCGCAGCCTGGGTGCAGAAGCTCATCTGGTGACGTCCGGCTGCCAGCACCGACCACTGATATTGATCGCCGAACAGCCGGTCGGCCGTGCGCTTCATGAACATCAGATTGTCCATGTCGGGACCGATGCCACCGAGCACACCGAAGATCAGCTGCAAAAACACCGGCGGCTGAAACATGCCGCGATCAAGGCAGTGCGCGAGGTTGTAGAGATGACCGACGTCGTAGCATTCGTGTTCGAACTTGGTGCCGTGGCCTTTGCCCAGCACATTGTAGATGTGCTCGATATCGCGGAACGTGTTGCGGAAGATGTTGTCGTCGGATGACAGGAGATAGTCCTTCTCCCAATCATGCTTCCAGGTCTTGTATTTTGCCGCTGCCGGGTAGAGCGCGAAGTTCATCGAGCCCATATTCATCGAGCACATTTCCGGCGATGCAAGCAGTGGCGCTTCAAGTCGCTCCTGAACCGTCATCTTAACGCTGCCGCCAGTCGTGATGTTCACAACCGCATCGCAGTTCTGCTTGATGCGCGGCAAGAATTGCATGAACACTTTGGGGTCTGGCGTCGGGCGGCCGTCGATCGGATCACGCGCGTGCAGGTGCAGGATAGCGGCACCAGCCTCAGCCGCAGCAATGGACTGCTCAGCAATTTCATCCGGCGTGATGGGCAGATAATCGGACATGGTTGGCGTATGGATGGAGCCCGTCACCGCACAGGTGATGATGACCTTGCCTGCAATCTTTGGCTTTGCCGCGTCTGTCATGTCGTTTCCTCGTTTGATTGTTTTGTTTTACTTGATGTCGTTCGCGCGTGCGGCCTTCAAATGCTTGGTGACCTTGGCGCGGAGCTCAGCTTGTTGGTCTTGAGACCAGACCTGAAGCCCTTCGCCTGACTTCATGCCGAGTTTGCCTTGCGCAATCAGTTGCGCCAAGAGCGGCGAGGGGCCGGGCGTCGAGTCAATGGCAGGCAGCACGGTCTCATGAATGGCAAGCGTGAGATCGAGGCCGACGAGGTCCGCGTTTTCCAAAGGACCAAGGACGGCAAGCCGGCGTCCGAAGCTCGCCTTGATGACGGTGTCGACGGTTTTGGCATCGCAGATGCCATTCTCAACCAGTGAGATCGCCTCGCGCCACAGCGCATGCTGCAGGCGATTGCCAACAAAGCCCGGCACATCTTTCTTCACATGAACCGGCGTCTTTCCGATGGCTGTGTGAAGCGCCATCGTAAAATCGATCGTCGCTTGCGACGTGCGGTCGGTGCCGATGACTTCCACAAGCGGTACGAGATAAGGCGGATTCCACCAATGGGTGCCGACTGTTCGTGAGCCGTCCTTGATGTTGGCCATGATGGCCGTGATCGGGATCACGGATGTGTTGCTGGCGAGGATGGCATCCGGCCGTGCATGCCTTTCGACTTCGGCAAAAAGAGCCTGCTTCACGGCCAGATTTTCAAGTGCTGCTTCAACCACAAAATCTGCATCGCGCACGACATCGTCAATCGCTGGCCAAGGCCGCACGCGGCTGATGCAGGTGGGGTCTTCATCCAGATCGCGACAGATGTTCGCAATCCGCTCGCGCACATTGTCGAGCGCGGCCTGCGATGGGTCATAAATCGCCACATCATAGCCGCGCACGGCGAAGACTTGCGCGATGCCATGGCCCATGAGGCCTGCGCCAAGAATTGCGATGCGGGGTTTGCGTGCGTTTGCCATGGCTCGTGTCCGCATCGGTCAAAGGGATTGGCCTTCGCCCGCGTACGGGCGAAGAAGCGTGTGTTGAAGATCAGCCTGCCGTATAGCCACCATCTGCGTAAAGGATATGGCCGGTGTAGAAGTCGGACGCACGTGACGCCA
This sequence comes from uncultured Hyphomicrobiales bacterium, assembly GCA_903932565.1. Classification (GTDB taxonomy): domain Bacteria; phylum Pseudomonadota; class Alphaproteobacteria; order Rhizobiales; family Beijerinckiaceae; genus Terripilifer. The sequence goes on along the minus strand of CAIZGQ010000559.1, from coordinate 31 downwards.
AAAACAAGAGCGGCCCTGCGAGATCTTCCGG